>NZ_JABUMQ010000035.1:0-49638 GCF_013336645.1 Myxococcus sp. CA039A
GGCGGGGGACGCATCATCCCGGTGCGTTGATTGCCTCCGAGCCCTTCACCGGCCACGCGTGGTTCAACCGCGCGGAGGACCAGATGCTGGGCAACCTCGTGTTCGCCACGCCGCGCTTCGACGGAAACCTGTACGTCGAGCCGACGGATGCGCGACTGGCGCAGGGGCCCGAACCCTTCACCTACGCGCCGACCCGCGCGCTCGTCATGCTGGCGGAACAGGCAGGGGGCGTGACGGTGGAGACGTTGCCGGCGCTGGAGGGGAAGATGTCCAGCGTGGTGCTCGCCAAGGGGGAGCATGCCCTGACGGCCACGCGCGCAGAGCCCGCCATCGTCTACGTGGCGGAGGGTTCGGGCTCCCTGAATGCGGCGGACGAGCGGCCGGTGAAGCCGGGCCAGCTCTGGGTGCTACGCCGCGACGCGACGGTGCGCGTGGCGGAGGGGGCCTCGCTGATGATGTATGTCTTTCGTCCTCCCGTGGACGCTCCGCCAGACGTGGCGCACGCGCCCTGAGGCGCCCGAGGCTTCGTTGCCTCGCGATGAACGCCCGAGACTTCGCGGTGGATGGCCCGAAGGTCCACTCCACAACGGCCGGTGTCGAGGCGCGTTGCATGAAGGACTCGAGGGGCGCGACTCGCACGGAGACCGTGCGCCCAACCCGCCCGATGATGCTCGGAGGGCCGCCCGAGCCCCCATTTGAGGGAGCCCGTGACAGGTTGCCCGCTTCATTCGTGGCGTCTCGACGTGGCGGGGGTTGACCCTCACGCGACGTGAGGCCTTAGACATCTCATCCGAGGTGAAGAGATGGCTCTGACGGTCAGCCAGGTGGCCCGATTGGCGAAGGTCAGCGTTCGGGCGCTGCATCACTACGACGAGCTTGGCCTGCTGTGTCCTTCGGGGCGCAGCGAGGCGGGGTATCGGCTGTACACGCAGGCGGACCTGGAGCGGTTGCAGCAGGTGCTCTTCTTCCGGGAGCTCGCCTTCCCGCTGGAGGAGATCCGCCGCATCCTGGGTGACCCTCGCTTCGACCTTCGCGCGGCCTTGCTCATGCAGAGGCAGTTGCTGACCGAGCGGGCCTCGCGGCTGGACGCACTCCGCCACGCCGTGGACGCGGCGTTGGACGCACTGGACCAGGGGAAGACGATGGACAGCGAGAAGATGTTCGAGGCGTTTGGGGACTTCGACCCCTCGAAGTACGAGGCCGAGGTGAAGGAGCGCTGGGGCGACACGGAGGCCTACAAGGAATCGGCCCGGCGGACCTCGCGCTACAAGAAGGAGGACTGGAGCGCCATCAAGGCGGAAGGGGACCAGCTCATGAAGGCGCTCGCGGAGCACCTCGGAGCAGGACGCGCGCCGACGGAGCCCGAGGTGCTGGCGCTCGCGGAGGCGCATCGTCAGTACATCTCGAAGTGGTTCTACCCGTGCTCATACGTCATCCACCGGGGGCTCGGGGAGATGTACGTGAGTGACTCCCGCTTCACGGAGAACATCGACAGCGTGAAGCCCGGGCTCTCGCGGTACCTGCGAGACGCCTTCGTGGCCAACGCGGAACGCAACGGCGTGGAGTCGTGACGTCCGTCACGCCGGGGCGACTGGACGTCGTCTCGCCCTGAGCCACACGAAGCCGAGCCCCGCCCAGCCGAGCAGGGACAGCAGGAGTCCCGCGCGGAAGCTGAGCGGGGTGTAGTCGAAGCGGACGTGGTGCTCACCGCGTGAAAGGCGCACGGCTCGCAGCGAGTGGTCCGCGCGGTGGATGGGGGCGTCCTTGCCGTCCACTGTCGCGCGCCAGCCCGGGTAGTAGCTGTCCGAGACGATGAGGTAGCTGTCGTCGCAAGCCCTCACGTCCAGTGCCAGGTGCTGGGCTCCGCTGCTGGAGGGCCGCACGGAGCCTTCGCAATCGGGACGTTCGAGTGGCTCGCCCGAGGCGAGGAAGGCAATCTCCCGGAAGGGCTGGTCGGCATCCAGCACCGCCTCCAGGGCTTCGTCATCCGTGACGACGCGGGCGCGCTGGACGAGGAAGGCTCGGGGCAGGGCGGTGCGCGAGCGGGAGAGCGTGGTGCCGTCCTCGGCGCGGTGGAGCAACTCCAGGTCGTCGAACGGGGGCGGGCCCTGGCGGAGATAGTGCGTGACGCCGGCCAGGTCATAGACGCTGCGCTCTCCGGCGAGGTGGAAGCGGTCCGAGCGCACGGGCTCGGGGGCGCCGTAGCCTTCGAGCGCGGGCAGTCGCTCCTCGACGAACCTGTTCGGCATGAGGCGGTCGAGGCTGCGCTCGATGGTGTTCGTCACCACGGCGCGAGTGGGGTCCTCGGGGCCTTCGATGTCCGCGCTGATGCGTCCCTGAAACGGCTGGGGCAACAGCGTGCGTAGGGAGAAGGGCTGTCGAAGCGAGTCCCAGGGCGTGTACTTGGGAATCCCCAGCAGCGAGTGTGCCGCCGCGAGTTCGAGGACGGCGAGAGCCGCGAGTCCATGGCGAACGCGGCGCGGGCGCGCGAAGGACCACGGCAGGAGGAAGAGGATGAGGGTGGCGAGCCCGAGCGCGAAGGGCACCCAGGGTGCACCGGCCTCGGCGGAGGCGCGCATGGGGAGCATGCGCACCACGGGGCCGATGGCTGCGATGGCTGCGCCCATGGCGACGAAGGCGATGGCGGCCTTCAGTCGGGAGGGAGGCAGCTTTCGTGCGAGCCGGCCCAGCGCATCCAGCCCGAAGGCCGAGAGCACCGCGAGGCAGAAGGCCGCGCCCACGAAGTACTTCGCGGGGTAGCGGAAGAGCGAGAACGGCGGCACGGACTGGAGGACCCAGGCCGAGGGAGGAAAGTGCCGCCCCAGACTCAGCATCACCAGCGTGAGGGCCCCTACGATGAAGGGCCGTGCGCGACGCGGGCCATGGAGTCCGCCGACGATGGCGAGCGCACAGGGCAGGGTGCCGAGAAACAGGTTGAGGATGAACCACTGGTCCTCGCCCCAGTACCTGTCACGAGGCCAGTCCGCGAGCGGCCACACAGAAGACAGCACTTGCGGCCAGGATACGGACCAGGCGAGCTGCTCGGCCCAGCCGCGCTGGGAGCGCAGGGAGTTCCGAGCGAACTCCGCCGCAGGGAACAGCGCCACCGACGCGAGCACGGCGGACAGGATGAAGCCCCCGGTGATACGCGCCACCGCGAGTCCCCGGGCCTGGAGGCGGGTCCGTGCGTCGCGCGTGCTCGAAGGCGCTACCGACGAAGGAACGCCGTGGAGCTGAGAACGGGGGACCGCTTCGCGACCCATCGATGGATTCCGCGCGGCCGTACCGTGCTCGGCGATGTGCTCATGCGCGAGGAGGTGAGGTTGTTCGAGTCCCGCGTCCGAGGGCCTCGCGGCTCTGGCGGCAATCAACTGTTCCGCACGGAGTGGTCGATGGCCCTCCTCCGTCAGTTCCGAGGTGGCGCCGAACGGAGGCTGGCTCGACCGCGCGACTTCGGAGTGATGCGACGCTGCCGCGGTCAGTACCGCGTGGGGCTGAAGTGCTCGGCTCGCTGCTTCAGAATCGGAGCGGACCTGGGTCCCTTGCTCGCTCGCGGTCGATGTGTCGGCGTGTGGCCCCGCCAACGTCGCGACCGAAACAGGGGGAGGCGTGCCAATGGGTAGCGGCTGAGCGGCTGCATGCGCCTCGGGCGTGGGCAACCCGCGTGTCGCCGAGGGCCCTTCATGAGCCCGACGCCTCGACGAATCCGTGAGGAGTGCCACCAGGACCGCGACGATTCCCTGCCACAGCGTGGTTTCGGGCGAGCCCGCGAAGAGAGACAGGGCGGAGAAGACGGAGAGGCGAGCGAGCGGACCGGGTCCGGGCCGGTGCGCGAGGTCATGCGCCGCGAGGAGGATGAACCCGCTCCACGCCGCCGCGTCCACGACGTTCTGCTGGATGCCCAGGTCCGTCATCATCGGAGACAGGCCGAACATCGCCCCCGCGACGAGTGACGCGGGCCACGAGGCTCGCAGCTTCCTGGCGAGCAGGAACACTCCCACCGAGGCGATCGCCGCGTGCGCGATGTGCAACACCGTCATCGAGACGATGGGGCCGGAGACGAGCACCGCCACCCAGCGCGGTGGATAGAACACCTGCGAGTAGAGCGTGGCCGCGAACGGTTGTCCCAGTCGCAGGTACGGTGTCCACAGCGGCAGTTCGCCCGCGCGCAGGGACTCCAACAGGAAGGCGGAGTCGGGGAAGAAGACGCGGAACACGTCTCGACCGGCGAGCAGCTCTCCGCGCAGCACCGGGCTGTAGGCGAAGGCGAGCATCGCCACGAGCCCCACGATGGCGAGCCCCGCCTTCCGCGCTTCCGTCCGCCGCGCGGTCATGGATGGCCCGTCGCGGTGGTGCGCTCACGAATCCACAGCACGTAGTTGCCGTCACGAGCCTCCTCGCGCCAGCCGCCGAGCACCTTCAGGTTGTCGAGCAGGATGTTGCCGGGGTTCTCGATGTCCCAGAGCAGGTAGTCCGGGTCATAGCGCGTCAGGGCTTCCTCCCAGCCGGGCTCGCCCCAGACGAGCTTGTCGTAGTCCTCGTGGACCGACATGGGGAACGGGTCGTTCCGGCTGTCGATGAACACCTTGTAGTCGGCGCCCGCGAAGAACGAGATGGGGCCGCCGATGACGAAGGGGTTGAGCACCTTGCCCGGAGGGTGCTTGCGCAGCGCCTCGAAGACCGGGATGGGGATGATGGAGCGCTTCACGCCCTGCTCGAACGGCAGTGGGCTCTGCGCATGAATCAGGACGAGTCCCAGCAGCGCCAGCGTGGGCCAGAGCCCGCCGCTGGCCTTGTCGTTCCAACCGGCCGTCAGTCCATCGAACCGTGACCAGAAGCGCTTCCACGCTCCGACCGGCGCGTCCGTTGCCACGGCGGTGTCCCGGCTCGACGCGACATGCTCCAGGAGGGCGAGCGCCAGCAGCACGGCGGCGAAGGGGGCATGGCGCTGCACCTTGATGGCGGCGAGTCCGAGCACGAAGGTGGGCAGGAGGATGGCCACTTTGCGCACGCGGGCCTGTCCCACGGCGAAGCAGGCCGCGCCGCCGAGCGCGAGGTAGGCCCAGCTCGAGGCGAGGTCCAGGTTGAGCGGGCGCCACTCGACGATGGTCTGCGTGGACGGCAGCAGCGAGTGATGGAGCGGGTACAGGTAGATGTTGAGCCCGTCCGGACCCAGTCCCGCCATGAGGAACGCGGCGACGCTGAAGCCGATGGCGCGCAGCGAGCGCCGGCGCGACTCTGGAGTGCCCTCGTCCAGGGCCTGTCCGACAGCGGTGGCGCCGAGCAGCGCCGGGCCGAGCAGCCAGCTCCCGTGGACGTTGGCCCAGACGGCGCCGAGGAAGGGGAACACCCAGAGGGTGCGGTCATTGCCCGCGCGCCAGGACTGGATGGCGAGCACCGCGAGGGTGAAGAGCAGGTGGCCCAGATGGTAGGGGCGCTCTTGAGGCCATGTGGGCGCGTAGACGACGAGGAGGGCCGCGAGCGTCGCCACGGCGAGCAACCCACGTCTCCCCGAGGCCGCGCGCTCCAGGACGGTCCACAGGAGCATGAGGTTGAGGGCGACGAGGCCGGCGACCAGGAGAGCGGGCCCAGCGGCGCCGAGCCAGCGGACCAGTGCGACGCAGAGGACGCCGAAGCCCCACTCATGAGGGACCCAGCCGGCGGTGCCGGTGACGCTGAAGGGGTCGATGCGAGTGAAGCCGTTCTTCAAGACGAACTGTCCACCGGCGAGGTGGAAGAACAGGTCGAAGTTCTTGAGCGGCGACATCCCGAGCCGCACGGTGAGCACCAGTGCCGCCAGGGCCGCTGGACCGGGAAGGAGGAGGGACCGCGTTCTCATGTGGGCCGCAGGCTACTTCGCTCCTGGCGCCCTGCGAAGGCATGCCTGCAGGGAAGGACAGGGGGCGAGTAGGGTCCTGGGCGTGGCAGGGTGCTGCCTGTGCCTCGAAAGCCGTCGGGATGCGGCAGGACGAAGTCCCCGGGGCTCCTGCGAGGAGCGGTCCGAGATGGAGATCACATGAGTCGTGCCTATCGGCTGTCGTGGAGTGCGGTGACGCTGCTCTTGCTGACCTGGGGGCTGGCAGGCTGCAAGTGTGAGGCGAATGGGAGCGACCCCGACGCGAAGATGCTCGCGGTCATCGGCACTCGTTGCGCGGCTCCGAGCGATTGTGGCCCAGGCCTGGTGTGCGCCGGCGGGACGAACTTCGCTCACACGGATGGGGGCTCGACCTGTGAGCTTGCCTGCAACCCGAGAGGAAATGACTCTTGTCCTGAAGGGTGGAGCTGCGTCATCACCAGAGATGGCCCTGGCTCCACTCTTCCAGGACATTGCCGCGACATTCGTCCGTGAAGTTGCACGTGGGAGGGACTCGATTCGCGAGGTCTGGGGTGGGTTCAGTCCACGCGTCCAGTGAGTCGTTGTTCCAAGAGGGTGTCGCCAGCCAGTTGTGCGTACCGGTGAAGGCGCTGCATGATTGCAATGTTGGTTCGTTCATCACGAATCAACCAATCAACAGCGTCCGTCAGCGACTCATGTGCGAGGTCATTCTCGACGGCCAGTGCCAGCAGTGCATAAGCCAAGGTTCGTGCGGCGTCGGGGTCACCCTGGCCAAGGGCGATTCGGATCTCACGGGCGAGCGACTGCACTCCTTGGCGAGGCTCGACCATCGCTTGATGAATCAGTTCGCGAACGTCCAGGGTCATGGGTCGCTCAATCCTATGGGGGGCTCCAGGCACCTTCGCCCCTGGGACCCCTGCGAAGAAGGATGGTTGCTGGGGCGCAGGAGGGGTTTGCGGAATCACCGGTCCCGAGGCCTGGTGGGGCAGCGGGGTCAGTGCTCGCAGGTGCTCTGTTCATGGTTCCAGGCGCCACCCGAGTCGAGGCACGTGTCGATGCGCCACCACCGCCCGCAATACGGCACTCCGAGCGACACAGTCAGCCCCAGGAGCACAGCCATGGTGGCATATCGCCAACGGGTCGCGAGCCAATCACCGAGGGTTCGTGGGTTCATGATCGTCAGGTGCTTCGAGATAGGGAAAGGGCATTGGAGCGAGGACTGGGGCTTGTCGCAAGCCTTTGGCTCTAGTTTGCGAACACTCCCCTAGCGCATGTTCAACGCGGCGTTCAGGGCCGCCGCAGCCGCGCAGGCCCAGCGCCGGCCGATGGCGACATAGCCTGGCGCGTGGATGAAGGGCGGAAGATCCTCCTGGGACCTGCGGTCGACGTCCATGTTCAGGGGCCAGGCGTCCTGCGAGGCTCTCGCCAGTCGCACCGCCCGCCACGACGCGCCCGCGGCCTCCAGGACACTCAGATAATCGTCCCGCACCAGCCAGCGTGCGGCATTCTCCAGGATGACGGGCCGCATCGCCCTCGTCGCCGGTTGGACGGGGTGCCACTGCTTGGCCCGCCGGCGATATTCCTTCAACTCCTCCTGGCGCAGCGCGATGAGCCTCTCCCGAAAGGAGTCCTCCGTGTCCTCCAGGAGCTCCAACGTGGTGCGCCCTTGCTTCGCGTAGAACATGTCCGTCGCGTCATCCGCTCGGGCCCTGGCTTCCACGAACGCGACATAGTCCCGGGTGGCCACAAGCAGCTCCCGCTCCGCCTCTTCCAGAGGGGTGATCGTCGCCGGCCGCGACTCCTCAGGCACCTCGACGAAGCACTCCTCATAGGGTCCGCTCAGGCCTCGCGGGTCGAGGCTCGAATGCTTGTAGCGGTACCAGGCGAGGCGATCCGGGAAGACGAGGGCGAACTCCGGCAACGGGGGCTGCCGTGGTGGCGGCGTGTGGAGCGCCCAGTCACCGGGATCGACGGTGCACAGCGTCCGGATCGCTTGCAGGCCCCGCACCCGCTGGAGATCCAGCCATGCATAGAACGAGGGCTCGAAATCCCCATCGCAGGCGAAGCCGCGAAAGACGTCCCCCTCCCTCTTCGTCACGCCCACCCACGGGTCGTCGAGCACCGCCGCTCGCAGGTCGCGCCCTCCGAGCCGCGCATTGCCGACGATGACGGCCTGCCATGCATAGAGATGGACCGAAACGAGCATCCCCCTACCTTCCCGAGCCCGCACGCCGGTGACAAGCCCCCACGCGTCGTACGGTTCCGGTAGTCGCGGAGGTCACTGTCGCGTGAGAAGGTTCAGGTGGCGCCCCGCCCCCACGGCCCAGCGCGCCGCGCGGCGGCAGGTCCACCTTCACCAGGTCCATGGATACAGGACCGCCGCCGCGGTTCATGCGGATTCCCTTCCTCCGTTGCTCATTTGTGCCGCGCGTTGCTCGAGTTGAGTCAACACCAGATGTGCTGACGCCACGTTGGTCGCGCACGGCGTATTGTGCACTTCGCAGGCGCGGACCAGGGCGTTGATGTCCGGTTCGTGCGACTGCGGTGTCATCGGGTCGCGCAGGAAGATCAAGCAGTCGATCTCACCCTCCACCAACAGCGAGCCGATCTGCAAGTCGCCGCCAAAGGGGCCGGAGTGCTTGCGGTCCACTTCCAGCCCCAGTTCGTTGGTCAGGCGGCTGCCGGTGGTGCCGGTGGCGGTCAGCGTGCAGGTTGAGAGGAAGGCTTTGTATTCAGCGGCCAGGGCGAGCATGTCGTCTTTTTTCGTGTCGTGAGCAATCAATGCAATGCGGAGTTTCATTCGGGATTCCCTAGGTTTCTAGACGGCCGATAGAGTCAGGCCCGCACGAGGGCGATGTTGAATATCCCCGCGATACCCAGAACCTACCCACCATCCATCTCGGCTCAACCCCTAACATCGTCCTCCGCGAATTCGCGAGTTATCACCCGCTCCTCTCGCACAAAAAAGACATCGACACTGTCCCTCCGGACAATGGGCCTCATGTTCACGAAGACAGCGGATATGCGGGATAGACGCCCTGTTGAAGGGAGAGGGTGGAGCGGGGTTGAGGAAGTCCCCTGCGTGATGCTCCCGGCCGGCGTGAGCGGGCTGACCTGCGGGGCCGCATGTCCTCCCAGTGAGCCCCGCAAACGGGGACGAGAGCGGGGCAAGACGGGACGGGCGGCACAACGAACCGACGTGAGCCCAAGGCGATGGTGGATAACGCGCGCATGCCCGGATCGAGCATCCTCGGCCCATCTCTGAAATGCCTGAGGGGTCGAAGGGTACACGCTTCGATGCGCTCACCTCGCCGAAGCAACGGGCATGGCCGTATGTGAAAGGCCCTTCGAGTTGGCCTCCGCGGAGGCGGTGACGGTGGCTCGCATCAAGCAGGACGAGGAAGCCTCGCGTGTCGTCACATTGACTCGGCGATTCTGTGAAGTCGCGCGCTCGCGAGGCGCTTCACAGGGCGCAAGACCCACGAGGTCTTGCAGTCCCTGTGAAGGTTTCACCATTACGCTCCAGGCCCGCTACCGTCTTCGGGGTACCTCGGTCAGTTGAGCCACTTGCTCGAGGGAGCGAGCTTCACGATCGCGGCCTCGATCTCGCCATCCAGGTCGCTGCGCAGTTGTTCCCGATCAGCATCCACGGTGGCGGTCGTGGTCGTCTCGGTGACCGTGGTGCGGTTGCGGTTACCCACCCGTCGCGTGCTCACGCTCTTCGTGGTGTTGCTCACCTGGTCGCGGCGGCCTTCGCTGGTGAACGAGATCGGGAAGCCTCCGATGGGCTTTCCGTCGGCGAGGTCGAAGGCGACGACGTCGCCCTCGAAGGAGCGCCCCTTCACCTCGCGGGTGCGCAGCACGAAGACGTACGCGAGGTTGGCGCAGGCATCGAGGTACTCGATGGCGACGTTGGCGTGCACGTTGGCGGCGGTCTGCATGCCGTAGGTGCCCTTGGAGAGGAGCTGGCCGCAGGCCTGAATCAGCCCCGCCTGCCTCACCCGCATCTTGTAGTGCGGAGGCTCGTCCTTGAAAACCGAGAGGTCGTCGAGGTCCTCGGCGTAGACCACGGTGCCGGTGCGCAGCGGCGTGGTCGTGAGGAAGGCCATGACGAGGGGCGCCGCGCCGAGCGTGAGCGAGCCCTCCTTCACCGGCGGCAGCGCCCGCGCCTGGTCCGCGATGGATGTCACCTTGGCGAGCTTTGGGGCCACGGCCATGCGGCGCTGCTCGATGGCCTTTTTGGCCTCACCGCCGCAACCCGCGGCCAGGACCGCCGCCAACAAGAGTGCTCTCTTCGTCACGCTCAATCTCCTGTCTGCTGCACCGCGGGACCGGCGGGATGTCGGATGAGCAAGATGACCTCGCTGGTGCGCGACCTTGAAGATCCGCGTTCCACGACGCATGGCTCATGCGACAACTATAGGCAGCCCCGCCGCCGCTCGGATAGGGCTCCAGGAACACAAACCAGCCCGTTGTCTTCTTGTCTCGTGCAGCGTCCTGGACTCCTTCCCGCCGCCGACCTCGCCCCGCTACGAGAAGCCGTTCCGCCACCCCCTGGCGAAGCAGGGACCGTCCGCCGCGTCCGCTCCACTCCAGCACTCTCCTGTTCCTCGAATGAAATTCGCTTCGAGGCAGCTTTCGGAGACGTGAGCCCAGGCTCGGCGTTCAGATGGAGGCCGACGGAGCATATCGAATGGACGCACGGTCTAAATCATGGCGACGTCATGGTTCGACGTTGCTTGCGTGGAACGTGTTTCTCTCGGTGCGGTGGAGGTCAAGGGTTAGGATGGCCTCTCACGAGAAGCCCCAGGGAATGGAGCGGAAATGTCTGTCCGGAGAAGCCTCATTCACGGCGCATGGGCGGTGATGCTCATCTCGGGTTCTGCCCTGGCCGAGGACGCTTCAGGAAAGAGTTGCGTGCCCGTCCACGTGGCGGGTCGTGTCCTGACAGAAGTCTGCTCGGAACCATGGGGAAGCGCGGCCGGGACTCCCCCCACGGGAACAGCGGTGCTGGCGGGGCGGTCAGGGAGTGTCTGGCTCGAGTTTCTCTCGGTCGGGCAACTCGCTCTGATGTTCTGGGGTCGTGCTGAGTCCAGCGCTTCGTGCGAATCGCGGTCCGAGGTGCTTGCTCATCTGCGGCGTGAGACGGGTGTTGTCCTGAAGGGCCCCCGCATCGAGCATTGGGGTAACTGGCCCAACTTCTCCTGGAGGGAGTGCCATGACGGTGCTGTGGCTGGAGACAGATTGAGCGTTTGCTGCGAGCGGAGGGCTGGCGCCAGCAAACGTGGCGTCGTCACGCTCCAGGTCTTACTGCGGACCCGCCACCATGAGCGATGGATGGAAACTCAGCCTCAATCCCAGGGGGAGCAGGTCATCCCTTGAGTGTCATGACCAGGGGGAGGACCGTGATTGGGGACATGAAGATTCTTCAGGACATGGGGCTTCTCCTCGTGCTGGCTCTATGGGGGTGTTCACACTCGGTGGTGCCTCGCGATGTCGCGCATGCCAGGAAGATATCTGAGTGCCTTGTGTCTGCTGGCCGTGAGGAACTTCTCGACCCGAATGATAATTGGGAACTCTCGCCTGAATGCCGCGAGACATGGTGGGCCGCCGCCGCGGAGATCGAGGAACTCTCAACCTGCCAGGCCGATGACGACTGCTCGCTCGTTGCGTTGCAGCCAGTTCCGTATGATGCGTGTTGGCTGGTCGGTTCGAAGAAGGTGGTGAATGAGGAACTGCCACGTATCAGCCATCTCGTACACGCTGCCTGTGGCTACTACTGCGTCATGTGCTCGGACTCGCCTCGAGTTCGCTGTGTCGCAGGGAGGTGCAGGGCACCGGGATACCCTCGGATACCCGTCCCCTCTGAGACGGGATGTGATGCGACGCCTCCCTGATTCGCCGGCGGGTGCAATGCCCCACTCCGCGGAGAGGGGACGGTACAGAGGCGGTGGGCTGTCCGGTCCGTGGACCCCTTGGCTCGGCGGAGCGGGGCGCCCTGCCCTGAGTCGCCTCCTCTGGCAAGCCCTCGTTGCCGACCCCGGATTCCTGGACTTACCCCGCTCCCACCTCCATTGACCCGTGCTATGACAGTTGCCGGACATGGAAGGTCGCCTGCTGTTGAAAAACTGCGCTGTGTTCCGGGCGGATGGCCGGGTCAGGCGCGGTATGGCCGTGGTCGTCGAGGGTGGTGTCATCCGCCGCGTCGCTCCGGACGCGCAGGTGCCTGTCCTTCCAGGTGACTGGGAAGTGGCCTGTCGAGGCCGCCTCGTCGCCCCCGGGCTGGTGGACAGCCACTCGCACCTCGTCAACGGCCAGCTCCTGCCGCCCAATGGCCAGTTTCTCCTCCTGCCGCCTCGCGAGCGACTGGAGCGCATGCGCCGCGTGGCCCGCCTCGTCTCCTCCGAGGACATCGAGGCCCTCACGCGCTTCGCCGCCGCCCGCGCGCTTCGCGATGGTGTCACCCTCGTCGTGGAACACCTCGCCTGCGCCGACGTGGCCGGAGGGCTCACCGCCCAGGCCCGCGCGGCCGAGAGCGTCGGCCTCCGACTGGTGACGAGCCACGCAACCCACAGCATGGATGGCGCCGCTCAGGCTGACGCATGGCTCGACGCCAATGCGGACTTCGCCCGCCGCTACGCGAAGCACCCCCTGGTGCGCGGCGCGCTGGGCTTCCACGCCTCGTATACCTGCGAGGACTCGCTCCTCTCGCGCATCTCCCGCCTCAGCGCGGAGCTCGAAGTCCCCACCGTCTTCCACCTCGCGGAGAACGAGGACGACCTCAGCACCACCTACGCTCGTCACGGTCAGCGGGTGGTGCCCCGGCTCGACGCGCTGGGCCTGCTGGGTCCTCGCGCCATCGCCGGCTATGCGCGCGCGCTGGACAGCTCCGAGGCCGCGCGCCTGGAGCAGACCGAAACCTTCGTCTCGCTCGCGGCCCGCGGTGTGCGGACCCTGGAGCGCGGCACGGACCCGATGGAGGCCATCCTCCTGCGGCTGCACCTGCTTGGACTGGGCACGGGCGGCCACGGCACCCTTCAGGACGAACTGCTCGCGGCCCTCGTGGGCGTGCTGCGCATCTCCCGCGCCGGGCACCTGCCGGACGTGGACAGCACCCTCGCGCACCTGCTCGTCAGCGGCCCCGCGGAGCTGTGTACCCGCCTGTTCGGCCTGCCCTCGGGCACCGTGGAGGAGGGCAGCCTCGCGGACCTCGTCGTCTACGACTCCGTGCCCGCGGCCGACCCCGAGACGGGCTACTCGCCGTATCTCATCGGCCAGCTCGCCCGCTCGCCCGCGGCCTGGACCATCGTCGATGGACGCGTCCGTGTGCGCGAAGGCCAGTTGCTGGGTTCCGACTACGTGGACCTGTCCCGCGCCGCCACCGAGGCGCTCGAGCGCGTCTGGTCTCGCGCCCGACTGGGAAGCTGATACAGGGAGGGCCCATGCCCACCCTCGTGGACACGCTTCGGACCGCGCAAGCCCGGCGCGGCCCCCTGTTGACCGACGCTCGCACCACCGCCTTCCGCGTCCTCCACGGCGAGGCCGATGGCGTCCCCGACGTGACGGCGGACCGCTTCGGTGGCCTGTATGTTCTCAGCCTCTACCGCGACTTCTCTCCCACGGAGGAAGAGGCGCTGCTCGACGCCGCGATGACGGCGTGGGCGCCGACGAGCCTGTATCTCAAGCGCCGTCCCCGCGAAGCACGGGTCCTCGCCAACGTGGCGAAGGAGACGCTGGCCCCGGAGACCTCCGCCCGGGGCGAGCCGGTGGAGTCCCTCACGGCCCTGGAGAATGGCCTGTCCTTCCTCATCCGCCCCGGACAGGGCCTCTCGGTGGGGCTGTATCTGGACATGCGCGACACTCGCGCGTGGCTCTTGAAAGAGGCGCGCGGCCTCACCGTGCTCAACCTCTTCGCCTACACCTGTGCATTCGGAGTGGTGGCGAAAGCGGGCGGCGCGAAGCGGGCGCTCAACCTGGACGCGAGTCGCCGCGTACTGGAGTGGGGTGAGGAGAACGCCCAGCTCAATGGCCAGCCCGTGGACCGCTATGACTACGTGGCCGGTGATGTCTTCGACTGGCTCAAGCGTCTGGCGAAGAAGGGCGAGACGTTCGACCTCGTCATCGCGGACCCTCCGTCGTTCTCCAACACGAAGGAGGCCCGCTTCTCCGCCGCCCGTGACTATGCCCGGCTGGCCGAGGCCACCGCGCGCGTCGTCGCCCCCGGGGGACGGCTGGTCGCCTGCTGCAACCACGCGGGCCTGCCCGCCCGGCGCTTCGAGGCCATGGTGTCCGAGGGCCTCTCCCTCGCGGGGCGGCAGGGCAGGGCGGTGGATTCCTCGGGTCCTTCTTCCCTCGACTTTCCGAGCCCTCCTGGCCAGGAGCCGGCCTTGAAGGTCCACGTCGTCCAACTTCGTTAGCGCCAGGGCCCCTGGCGCGGGTAAGGTCAGGACGCCATGTCTCCCGCCGCACCGCAGCAGCGCGAAACCGGTCGCTTCGGCAAGTACCGGCTCATCGACCGCATCGCCGTCGGAGGGATGGCGGAGATCTTCCTCGCACACCAGGAAGGCGAGGACGGTCGCGAGTCGCCCGTCGTCATCAAGCGCATCCGCCCGCACCTCTCCAAGCACGCGGCCTTCGTGAAGATGTTCCTCAACGAAGCCCGGCTCGCCTCCCAGCTCAACCACCCCAACGTCGTGCAGATTCACGACCTGGGGAAGATCGCGGAGAGCTATTTCATCGCCATGGAGTACGTGGCCGGCCGGGACATGCGCCGCGTCGTCCCCAAGGCGGAGGCGCTCGGGATTCCCTTCCCGCTGGTGTACGCGGTGAAGATTGCCTCGTGTGTCTGCGCGGGCCTGCACCACGCGCACACGAAGGCGGACCTGTACGACAGCCCGCTCAACATCGTCCACCGGGACGTGTCGCCAGAGAACATCGTCGTCGCCTTCGACGGCTCGGTGAAGATTCTCGACTTCGGCATCGCCAAGGCCGCCAACCAGGTGGGCCAGACGCGCACGGGCGAAATCAAGGGCAAGCTCAGCTACATGAGCCCGGAGCAGTGTCTGGGCAAGGCGCTGGACTGCCGCAGCGACGTGTTCTCGCTCGGCGTGGTGCTCTACGAGTGGCTCACGGGCTTCAAGCTCTTCACGGGCGAGTCCGAGGTCGCCGTGATGCGCAGCATCACCGAGGGGAAGATCTACGCGCCCTCGTACTTCCGCGAGGACCTGCCCGAGCGCGTGGAAGTCATCCTGATGAAGGCGCTGGAGCGAGACCGCGACAGGCGCTACCAGACGGCGGCGGAGATGCAGAAGGACCTGGACGCGTTCCTGGACGCGTACGACTTCACGCCCACGCCGCTGCACCTGGCCAACTTCATCAAGCAGCTCTTCGAGGAGGAGCTCCAGGAGGAGCAGCGCCGGCTGCGCAGCCGCAACGCCACCGCGCCCACCGCCGAGGAGGCGCTGGAGCTGTCGGAGGTCGTGGCCTCCCTGGACCCCGGGATTCCTCCGGCCCCGGTGTCCGAGCCACCTCCCGCCGTCACCGCGCCGCTCACCATCCCCCCGGGCATTGCCGCCCTGGCGCCGGGGGGGCCCGACGAGCGCACCGAGCCGCGCATGCTGGTCGTGCCCCTCTCCATGGAGGTGCTGGAGGCGGTGGAGGCGGTGGCCCGGCGCAACGGTGTCCCCGCGGGGCGCATGGTGGCGGAGCTCCTCGAGTCCTGGCTCAAGTACCGCTGACATGCCTCGGCTGAAGCTGACGCTCGAATACGAGGGCACTCGCTACGTGGGCTGGCAGGTGCAGCCCAATGGGCGCTCGCTCCAGGCGGTGATGGAGGAGGCGCTGTCGCGGCTCTTGAGCGAGCCCGTGTCCGTACGGTCCGCCGGGCGCACGGACTCTGGCGTCCACGCCACGGGGCAGGTGATCTGCTTCGACACGGAGCGGGTGCTTCCCATGAAGGCGTACGTCATGGGGCTCAACGGCCTGCTGCCGCACGACGTGGCGGTGGTGGACGCGGTGGAGGCACCCGAGGGGTTCGACCCGCGCCGCTGGTCCCGAGGCAAACGCTACCGTTACCGTCTGAACAATCGCCGCACGCGCTCCCCGCTGCACCGCACGACGCACTGGGAGGTCTTCGCGCCGCTGGATGTCGAGGCGATGCGCAGGGCGTCCGCGCATCTGCTGGGCCGGCATGACTTCTCCGCGTTCCGGGCCGCGGACTGTCAGGCGAAGCACGCGGTTCGCGAGGTGCGGAAAATCACGGTGGAGGGGGAGGCCGGGGGCGCCATCTCCATCGTGGTGGAGGGCACGGCCTTCCTGAAGCACATGGTGCGCAACCTCGTGGGGACGCTGGTGGACGTGGGCAAGGGGAAGCGGCCCGAGGCGTGGGTGGCGGAGGTGCTGGCCTCGCGCAACCGGAAGCTCGCGGGACAGACGGCGCCGCCCCAGGGGCTGGTGCTGGAGCAGGTCTTCTACGCGGATGGCCCGCCTCCTCGGACTCCGGGGGGGGAAGCGGACGTTGACGAGGACGAGGGCTGAACTGGGGTAGGCTGCCTGCCCGTGAGCCCCAAGCCGAGTGTCCTCGAGCCGCTGCGTGTTCGAATCCGCCGTTTCCAGTTCATCGTTGGACTGGGTTTCATCTCGCTTGTCCTGGGCTCGGCCCTCAGCGTGTCGTTGACGCTGCGGCTGAATCTGCGCGTGCAGGCGCTGCCCTTCCACTCGTTGAAGGTGCTGGTGGCGGTGCTGCTGGAGAACGTGTGGTTGGTCGGCGTGCTGCCGGTGCTCTGCTACGGCGCGGGCCGGGTGATGGAGCTGAAGCCCTGGCAGACGGCGGCTGGCGCGGCCGTGTCCGGCGCGGTCTTCGTGCTCGCGCTGGGCTACGTCCAGGGCGGCGTGGACTCATTGTGGCTGGGTGGGCTGGGCTCGGTGCTGAACGTCGCGGTGTTCGGGGCGGGCATCGTCGTCAGTGCGCGCGCGCTGAAGGCCGGAAGGGCCGCCGCCGCGCAACAATCCGAGAAGACCCAATCCAAGGCCGAGGAGCGCAAGTCCGAGTACGACGAGTTCCTCCGCGCGGCGGAGCAGGGCGGCGCGAGGCTGGAGCAGCGCGAGGCCGAGTCAGCCGCCGGGGCTCGAGTCGATACATCCGCCGAGGCGCCTGGAGCATCCGCGAGCGTCGCGGGACATGTCGAGACGTCGAGTCCCGGTCCGGGCGAATCCGCTGCGAGCGCCGAGGGACGCGTGGACACGTCGATTCAAAGCCCGGTGTCGTCCGCATCAGGGGCCGAAGCACGGGTGGACACATCGGTCGATGGTTCGTCATCGAGCGCCGAGGGACGTGTGGACACGTCCGTGTCCGCGGTGGAGTCCCTCGGAGCCGCGACCGCGAGCGCGGTGCAAGCGGTTCCCTCGGAGGTGGAGCGCCCGGACCCGGTGATTCGCCTGCCCGAGCAGTCGCTCTCCGAGGCGCCGCCCGCGACTTCGGATACCTCCAAGACGCCAGCGGTCTGAAGGCCCGTAGCGCCCGCGTCACGGGAGCCCGTGAAGGCCACCCGTGACGCGAGGACCGCCTGACGTCAGGTCCCGACGGCCCCGGCGGGCGTGGCGGGCACCGACGTGTGGATCTCCGCGGCGTCGGCATGGGCGATGCGCTCATCCAGCTCCGCGGTGAGTCGCTCGAAGGCCTCCTTGCCAATGGCGGCGGACTGGTACGCCTTGAGCAGCGACTCCTTCTCCACGATGAGCATGCGGCGGACGGCCTCCTGGTGCTCCTCCTCGTGGAAGCGCATCGACTGCTGCTTGAGCTGCGCCAGCTCCGTCTCCGTCACGCGCTCCTTCTCCTGGTAGTCCTTCTCCAACTGGGTCAGCACGTCGGCGGGAATCTCGCGCGTGCGACGCAGGGCCTCGAGCGCGGCCATCGCGGCGTGGATGGCGCCCAGCCGGCCGCGCGCCAGTTCGTACTGCTCCTGGTACGCGTCCTTCAGGCCGGTGATGCCCAGCTTGCGCAGGAGCGGCGCCATGGAGAGGCCCTGGAAGACGATGGACAGCACCACCACGCCGAACGTCATGTTCACCAGGAGCTCGCGGTGGTCGAAGTCCGCCGGAAGACTGAGCACCAGCACCATGGAGATGGCGCCGCGCAGGCCGCTCCAGGTGAGCACCGCGCTCCAGGACCAGGGCATGCGCTCCGACGTGAGCCTCAGCAGCGCGGACACGCCGTACACCACCACCGCCCGTCCAACGATGACCGCCACGTAGGCCGCCAGAATCGGCTTCCACGACGCCAGCAGCGACGACAGGTTCACCTCCAGGCCGATGAGGAGGAACACCACCGAGTTGAGCGCGAAGGACCAGTACTCCCAGAAGCTCTCCACCGCGACGCGCGTGGTGGGGCTCATGCCCTCGTGCGTGGCCCAGTTGCCACAGAGCATGCCGGCCACCACCGTCGCGATGACGCCCGAGTAGTGGAAGTTCTCCGCGATGACGAACGAGCCGTACGCCGCGATGACGGTGCAGGTGATTTCCACCATCGCGTCATCCACACGCTTGATGACCCGCGCCGCCGCATACCCCACCGCGCTGCCCACCAGCACGCCCATGCCCGCGACCTTGATGAAGTCCATCACCGCGCCGCCCACGGTGAACTGGCCTCCCATCGCCACTCCCACCACCAGCGTGAAGAGCACCACGGCGGTGCCGTCGTTGAGCAGGCTCTCTCCCTCCACCAGGATGAGCAGGCGCTTGGGTGCGCCGAGCGTCTTGAACAACCCCACCACGGCAATCGGGTCCGTCGAGACGATGACCGCCGCGAACACCATCGCCGGAATCATCCCGAAGCCGCTCACCACGTTCATTCCCTCGACCCACTCCGAGAGGATGAGCGCCGTCAGGCCCGCCGAGGCCGCCACGCCCGGAATCGCCATGGCGTGGATGGTCAGCTTGTTCTTCCAGAACTTGCGGAACTCGACGTGGAACGCCGCCTCGAACAAGAGGCCCGGCAGGATGATGGCGAAGAGCAGTTCCTTGGTGAGATGCGGCGGCTCGAACAGATGCACCGCACCCAACGTCAGCCCCGCCACCACCAGGGCCACCGTGTAGGGAATCTTGAAGTACCGCGCCGCGATGGCCACCGCGGTCGCGACTGCGAAGATGAGGACGAAGGCCAATTCGAAGTGCATCGTTCCTTGCCTGTTTTGACGTCAAACCTTTGCGCACCATAACCCAGGAGCGCGTCGCGAAGGTTGCTCCTGGGTGGGGCCGGCGTGGCGGGTGCCTGGCTACCCGGCCCCCAGCAGGGGCTCGAAGAGGGCGCGAGGGTCCAACCCCGGAGGCAGGCCGGAGACGCCGCCGTCATTCACCTCGACGACGGCCCAGCCGCCGTCCTCCAGCATGGCGACGTCGAGGGAGAAGAAGGGCGAGTCGATGCGGCGGCCCAGGGGCTCGAAGGCGGTGAAGTCCGGAACCTCGACGTCGAACTCGTGGTACGGCTCGGCCGCGAGCAGGCGGCCGTGTCCGAAGAAGAGGCGGAACTCCAGGTGCGCGGGGCCGGTGGGCATCCTGCCGTAGACCTTGAGGGGCAGGTACTTCCGGACGACGAGTCCCCGCTCGAAGCGTTCACCACGCTCCTCCACGAGGTTGGCGCACGTTCGCTCGAAGTCCTCGCGCGTGGCGCCAGCCGGGACGAAGCAGGCCTCCTCCCAGCGCTCCTTGGCGGACTTCACGTGGTCCTTGAGGATGTACGGAGCAGGCCCGAGCTCCTGGGCGGCTCGCCAGGCCTCCTGGGCGTCCGTGCCTTCGGTCCAGATGGAGCGCGCGGTGTAGCGGGCGAGGCGGGGGTACCAGTTCGGCAGGTACATTGCGGCGGCGTACTGCGTGGGGGTGGTCAGCAGCCGGTGGCCGCGCTCGGAGAGGGCCTCGTCGAGCGCGCCGTACTCCTCTTCTGTGAGCATCCACCCCCGGTAGAGCAGCCGGAGTGTTCCATGTTCCGGTACCGCGTCGAGCGCGCGCTCCAGGTTGCCATGGAGGAGGGCGGCCAGGTCCACCTGATACGTGTCGAGGCCCAGGGACTCCGCGGCTTCGGCCTCCACGTCGAATGTGTCGTACTGAGAGGGATTGCGACCGAAGACGAGGGCACTTGCAGGACGGGAGCGTCGAGGCATGGGCACCGCTTTCGTGGAGGGCGCACGGCGGGGATTGCCGGGCGGGCCTCCTCCGACGCGAACTCGAGCGCGGCCTGACGTGCTCCCGGCGGGACGCTCGCCCGAGAATGGGCGGTGCCTGGAAGGAAGTGGGGGCGTTGAGTGAAACAGACGCGAGCCCCAGGTGAAGCCTGACAGCGCTGATTGCGGGCAACGTCATCGCCCGCACTCCCGGCACGGCGTTGGTGTACCCGTACCCTCAGGTTCAATTGCTGACGTCATTCCCAGTCGCCAGAGTGGCGCCGGGCTGGATGACAGTCATTGGGAGGGCGTCTGCCTTCGCGTGGGTGTCTTGGCCGGCCTGAACCCAGTCATTGGAGACATCATGAAAATGGACGATATGGTTGCCGGTGGAAACGTGCGTCGTCTCGGGAGCGTGCTGCTGAGAGGTGCGTTCCTGGCGGTGCTGGCCTCTCCGGTGGGCTCGGCCCTCGCTGTCGAGCCGGTGAGTGTCATCTGTGAGTTGGGGACGTCCACCCGGACCTTCTCGCCAGCGGCGACGATGAATCCGCAGAACATCAACGTGTCGACGGCCTCGGCCTTCAGCAACTGCCTGACGGTGCTCGGACAGGTGGTCCTCAACGGCAGCGTATCGACGGGCCCCAACCTCCAGACGGGGCTGACGTGTTCGAGCCCGCTGACGACGGGGGCCGGCGAGGCCACCATCACCTGGAACACCGGAGAGACGTCCCGGTTCGACTACACCTCGGTCGAGGTCGGCGTCGTGGGCCTGACGACGGTGGTGACCTATGCGGGCACGGTGCTGCACGGGAAGTACTACGGCTCCACCGCGACCTGGTCGATTGTCTACACGACGGCGCTGTTGAACCTGGCCTGCCTGAACCCCGCGGGTGTGTCCTCGCTGGGGGGCATCGCTCAGCTCACCATCACCCGCGTCCTCTAGCCCTCGCGGCGAAGCAGGCCGTGGGCCACCGCGCCCGCTCCGAGGCCACCGGAGCGGGCGCGGCGTCGTTCACGGGTAGCAGGCGGCCTGACGCAGCCCGGTGTCCTCGGGAAAGCCGAGGGACACGTTGAAGTTCTGCACGGCCTGGCCGGCCATGCCCTTCACCAGGTTGTCCAGCGCGGCCATGACGGCCACGGAGCGGCCCTTCGTCGCCACGGAGATGTCGCAGAAGTTGCTGCCGGTGACGGCGGCGACGCGCGGAGTGCCCTCGACGATGCGGACGAACTTGGAGCCCTCGTAATAGCGGCGGAACTTGTCCGTCAGCGACTGCGTCACCACCGCGCCGCCGTGCTCGGGCCACTCGAACTGCACGGTGGCGAAGATGCCGCGCACCATGGGCGCCGAGTGCGGCACGAAGGCCAGCCGGTGGCGCTGCGCGCCGTGGGCCACCAACATGACCTCGACTTCGGCCTCGTGCTGGTGCTCCAGCGGCTTGTACGCGCGGAAGTCGTGCGCGCGCGTCGGGTGGTGCGTGCCCTCGCCCGGCAGCGAGCCGGAGCCGGAGGAGCCCGTCACACCGGAGACGGCCAGCAGGCCCAGGCCTGGCGTGGACGCGATGGGCAAGAGCGCCAACTGCACCGCGGTGGCGAAGCAGCCGGGGTTGGCGATGCGCCTGGCGCCCTTGATCTCCTCGCGCTTCCACTCGGTGAGGCCGTAGGTGAAGGTGCCCAGCAGGTCCGGCGCGGGGTGCGGCTTGCCATAGGCGCCCGCGTACCGTCCTGGGTGGTCCAACCGGAAGTCGGAGGACAGGTCCACGAGCAGGAGGCGGTCGGCGAGCCCCACCTCGGCCCACTTCTTCTCCAGGCCGAGGAACTGCGTGGCCAGCTCACCGTGACCCAGCGCGCTGAACAGCACGGGCTGCTGCGAGTCCGCGAGCCAGCGCCAGTCCGGCTCCGCCTCGAACTTCGCGTCGACCAGGCCGCGCAGATGCGGATGCACCTTGTGGACGGGCTCGCCCGCGTGGTGCCGGGACACGACGCGGATGCCGGCCACGGCCGGGTGCCCGGAGAGAATCCGCAACAGCTCGCCTCCGCCGAAACCGGAGGCCCCCAGGATGTAGATATGCGCCCGCGTCATGACTTCCTCCCCGCGCCCAGCTTCGGCGAGAGCTTCTCCAGGATGAGACCACCCAGCGCCGCCGGGTCCGCGCGAGCGTTTCGCGCCGGCACGCCCACGACCTGCTCCACGAAGCGCACGCCCACCGCGTTGTCCGTGGCCGGACCGGCCAGCACGTCCACGTCGATGCCGTACGTCTCCTTCAGGTGCCGCACGCCGCCGGCCGCGCCCACCGGGTCGTTGGCGCACATCACCCACGCGCCCGCGAGGGCCTTGAGCTCCGGGTCCGCCAGAATCGCCTGGACGCCGTACTCACCCATGATGCCGTCGCCCGTCTCCGCGACGATGACGTCCACGTCGGACACCGCCAGCTCGGAGAACAGCACCCTGGCCACGCGCGCCGCCGTGCGCGGCCCCGTGCAGACGATGCCCGCGTCGGTGAAGTCCATCACCACGTCCGCGCCGGAGTCCTGCATGCTCAGCGTGTCCCGCATCAGCGACACGCCCGTGAGCTTCGCGCCGCCCACGCGGTAGCCCGCCTGCGCAAGCCTGCGCACCATGGCGCTGGCGGCGAACGTCTTGCCCGCGTTCATGCACGTGCCCACCACGTAGACGACGGGGCACTTCACCGCCACGTTCGTGCCCTTGAGCGCGCCGGACATCACGTGCGCCGGCTGCCCGTTGCGCGACATCAGCTCCGGGAACTCGAGCACCTGGCCCAGCACTTCCGCCTCGAAGGGCATGCCCACGCCGGGGTTGTGCGACGTGCACTTGCCGATGACGCCGCCCATGTTCAGCACGTGCAGCCGCTGACCCACGGTGACGGACTCCGGCACCACGCCCTCGTAGCCGTGCAGCGCGTTGCGGTGCCCCAGGGCGCCCACCATGATGTCGCCCGCGTGCAGCGTGACGAGGCGCCCGTGGACGTCCTCGAGCTGGTTGTAGACCGTCTTCTCACCGTGGATGCGGATGGCGATGACGGCGCCTTCCTCGGCCTTGACCTCGGGCGTGAGGTGCACGGTGCGCCCCAGGCCCAGGTTGCGGGTGACGCTTCCCACCTTGTCGACGAAGACCTTCATGTCAGCCTCCCTTCGCCCGGTGCGAGAGCATCTGCGCGACGCCGTACAGCTTGGCGAAGCCAGCGGCCTCCGAGCCCGTCCACAACACGTTCGCTTCCCCGTACGTCGCCACCTTCGCGTCCATCAACGAATAGGGCGAGCGCACGCCTTCCACCACGATGGAGCGAGGGTGCAACACGAGCCGCACCTCGCCCGTCACCCGGTCCTGCGAGGAGGTGAGGAACGCCTCCAGGTCCTTCACGAGCGGGTCGAAGAAGTGCCCCTCGTGCAGCAGCGAGCCGTAGAGGTTGCCCACGGTCTCCTTCCAGAAGAGCTGCTTGCCGGACAGCACCAGCTTCTCCAGCTCGCGGTGCGAGGTGATGAGCAGGTGCGCGGCCGGCGCCTCGAAGCCCACGCGGCCCTTGATGCCGAGGATGGTGTCGCCCAGGTGGATGCCCCGGCCGATGCCGTACTGGCGCCCCAGCACGTTGAGCGCCTCCACCAGCTCCACCGGCCCCAGCGCCTTGCCGTCCAGCGACGCGGGGATGCCCTGCTCGAAGCCCACCGTCAGGGGACGAGGCTTCAAGTCGGTGGGAATCTCCCCGGAGGGGAACGCCGCCTCGGGCAGCGCGCTCCACGAGTTGAGCGTCTCGCTGCCGCCCACGGACGTGCCCCACATGCCCTCATTGACGGAGTAGGAGCCCAGCTTCGGCGGCATGTGGACGCCGCGCTCGGCCAGGAAGGACAGCTCTTCCTTGCGGCTCAGGCCCAGCGTGCGGATGGGGGTGAGCAGCTCCAAGTCACCGGCCAGCGAGCGGAAGGCGACGTCGAAGCGCACCTGGTCATTGCCCGCGCCGGTGCTGCCGTGCGCCAGCGACTGCACGCCCTTCTCGCGCGCCACGCGGACGACCTCCACGGCCTGGCACGCCCGCTCCGCGGACACGCTCAGGGGGTAGAGCTGCCCGCGGAGCACGTTGCCGGCGATGAGGTAGCGCAGGTAGCCCTGGAAGAGGGTGCCGCGCGCGTCCACCTTGATGTGCTCCACGGCGCCCAGCTTCGCGGACAGGGCCGCGATGCTCGCGAGCTGCTCGGGCGGGAAGCCGCCCGTGTCCACCGTGACGGTGGTGACGGCGTAGCCCTGCTCGCGCAGGTACACCGTGCAGAAAGCGGTATCGAGTCCGCCGGAGAAGGCCAGCACCACGTTCTTCTTGCTCATGTCGTCACTCCTCACGGGGAAGGCGTTCATACGTCCCACACTCGCGCGGTGGCCGTGGCCAGGGCGCGGTGGGTGTCGTCGAGCCAGGCGCGCGCGGCGGCCAGCTCCTCACGGGCCTGGGGCAGCCCCAGGTTTCCGGCGCCACCCAGGTGGGTGGCCGTCAGGGCCTCGCGGTCCGGGTGGAACGTGCCGTCCGAAAGCTCCCGGCCCACCTGCCGGTAGGCGTCGCGGAAGGCCTGTCCTCCGGCCACCAGCGTGTAGGCGTGGTGGGCCGCGTACAGCGTGTCGTCGCAAGCGCGCGCGGCGGCGTCCGCCTTCACCTGGAGCACCGGCACCAGTCGGGCGAGCACGTCCAGGAGCGCACGGCTGGACGCCAGCGCCGCGAAGGTGGGGCGCTTGAGCAACTGGAAGTCGCGGTGGTAGCTGGAGGGCAGGCCGCCCGCCACCGCTTCCACCTGGTGCGCCAGTCCTCGCAGCTCGCGGCATCGCCCGCGCGCCAGCTCGACCACGTCCGGGTTCTTCTTCTGCGGCATGATGGACGAGCCCGTGGTGAACGCATCCGGCAGCCCGAGGAAGCCGAACTCGTCCGTGCTGTAGAGCTGCACGTCCCACAGCCACTTCTCCAGCGTGCCCGCGACGCTGCAGGCCCAGGCCAGCACCGCGGACTCGTGACGGCCGCGTCCGTTCTGCGCGTCGATGGGGCTTCTCTGCACCCGACTGAAACCGAGCAGCTGAGCGACGTATTCGCGGTCGATGGGCAGCGGCACGCCGAAGCCCGCGGCGGCGCCGAGCGGGCAGCGGTCCAGCCGTCCCCACACGCCGCGCAGCGCCTCCAGCTCCTCCAACAGACCCTCCGCGAAGGCCATGCCCCACATGCCGAACGTCGACGGCATGGCGCGCCGCAGATGGGTGTAGCCCGGCATCGCCACGTGGGCGTGCGCCTGCGCGAAGTCCAGGAAGGCCTCCGCCAGCTTCACCGCGCCCGCGCCGAGCGCGAGGACCTCTTCACGCAGGAGGAGGCGCACCGCGAGCAGCACCTGGTCATTGCGCGAGCGCGCCAGGTGGATGCGCTTGCCCGGCTCGCCCACGCGCTCCACCAGCGCGGCCTCCAGCGCAGTGTGGCCGTCCTCCTGCTCGGGGCGGATGGTGAAGTGGCCCGCGCGCGCCTCGTCGTGCAGCGTCTTCAGAGCGCCGACGAGCGCCCGGGACTCCTCGGGCTTGAGCAGGCCCACCTTGCCCAGCATGCGCGCGTGCGCGGCGCTGCCCAGCGCGTCGTGCGGCGTCAGCGCCAGGTCGACGACGGGGTCGTCGCCCACGGTGAACCGGTGGATGACCGCGTCCAGCGCGGCGCCCTTGCCCCACAGAGTCTCAGCCACGGGCCACCTCCTCGAAGTAGCCGCGCAGAAGGCGCGTGTAGAAGGCGGCGCCGGCTTCCAGCTCCGCCAGGGTGATGAACTCGTCCGCCAGATGGCTGCGCAG
The DNA here is from genome assembly GCF_013336645.1 of Myxococcus sp. CA039A. Classification (NCBI taxonomy): domain Bacteria; kingdom Pseudomonadati; phylum Myxococcota; class Myxococcia; order Myxococcales; family Myxococcaceae; genus Myxococcus; species Myxococcus sp. CA039A. Next base: position 25,802 of record NZ_JABUMQ010000035.1, read on the forward strand.
GGTGTCGCCGGGACCCACCTTCACCGTGGGCAGCTCGCCCAGGAAGGCCCAGTCGGACGTGGTGCTGGAGCCCACGGGCTCCTCGCCCGACGCGGCGATGGCCGCCCGGACGATGGGCTGATGCGACAGCGTCGCCTTCGGCAGATACCGCGCCGAGTGCACCTTCACCTCGCTCTTCAACACGCCACCGAGCTGGGTCGCCACCTGCGCGTGGTCCATGCTCGGCGTGGTGCGCAGGTCCACGAAGAACTCGCAGGCGTCCGGCACCTGGTTGCGCGCCAGCCCTCCGGAAATCTGCGTCACCTGGGCCCGCGCCTCACCCAGCAGCGGGTGGGACGGGAAGCGCAGCTCCGCCAGCGTGGAGATGTCTCCGGCCGCGACGTGGATGGCGTTCACCGCCTGCGCGTTGTGCGCGTGCGCGACATGCGAGCTGCGGCCGTGCGCGGTGCAGCGCAAGAGGAGCATGCCCCGCTGGGCGGTGCAGGGCTTGAGGCTCGTGGGCTCGCCCACCACCGCGGCGTCCAGCGGCCCCAGGTCCGGCAGCAGCGTGCCCAGGCCCTGGCCTCCGGTCTCCTCCTCGGCGGTGAAGGCGAAGACGATTTCTCCACCCGTGGGCGGACCTTCCTTCAGGAGCGTCCGGGCCGCGACGAGCATCCCCGTCACGCAGCCCTTGGCGTCGTTGCTGCCCAGGCCGTACAGGCGGTCCTCACGCCACTCGGGCGCGTGGGGCGCGTACGTCCACCCGGCGCACGGCTTCACCGTGTCCAGGTGCGAGTTGACGAGCAGCCGGCGTGGCCCGCTTCCCACGGAGAACCACACGTTGTGGCCCTTCCGTTGGACGCGCGCACCCCAGCCCTCCGCCCACCCGGACACCGTGTCCGCGATGAGTCGCTCGTCACCCGAAACGCTGGGGATGGCCACCAGCGCCTGGAGCAGCTCCGCCGCCTTCATCCCCCGTTCCCCGCGTTCTTCGGCGCCTTCTCGCGCACCACCATCGTCCCGCTGCCCTCGTTGGTGAAGACCTCCTCCAACAGCGCGTTGGGTGCCACGCCGCTCACCAGATGCACGCTGCCCACGCCGCCCACCAGCGCGTGGCGGATGGCGTGCGCCTTGGGACGCATGCCGCCGGAGATGGCGCCCGTGTTCTCCATGGTCGCCAGGTCCGTCAGGTTCGCCAGCGTCACCAGCGACGTCGGGTCATTCAAGTCGCGCAGCAGGCCCGGCACCTGGACGAGGAAGAAGAGCTTCTCCGCCGACAGCGCCACCGACAGCGCCGCCGCCACGGTGTCCGCGTTGGTGTTGTAGACGGCGCCGTCCGCGCCGCCGGAGAGGGGCGCGATGACAGGCACGTAGTCGGCCGAGCGCAGGTGCTCCACCACGCGCGTGTCCACCGCCTCGATGTCGCCGACGAGGCCGTAGTCCACCAGCCGGCCCTCGGTGGCCCCCGGCTCCGTCACCATGACGGGAGGACGCTTGCGCGCCTTGATGAGCCCGGCGTCCACGCCGCTCAGGCCCACGGAGGGCACGCCCGCCGCCTGCAGGTCCGCGAGCAGGTCCGTGTGCAGCTTGCCGGCGAGCACCATCTTCGCCGCGTCCAGCACGGGCGCGGACGTCACGCGACGGCCCGCCACCTTCTCCACCGGCAGGTGGAGGGCGTCACACAGCGTGTCCAGTTCGGGCCCGCCGCCGTGCACGACGACGGGGCGGATGGAGAACGTCCACAGCAGGGCAATCTGCTCGCACGCGGAGCGGCGCAGGCGCGGGTCGCTCAGCATGGCGCCGCCGAGCTTCACGACGAACGTCTTGCGGCGGAACTGCTGCACATAGCGCGCGGCGTTGCGAAGCGCGGAGTACGGGTCGGGTGACAAGGGCACGGGAGACCTCGAAATGAAGAGAAGGGGAGAGGCGCGCCTGGGTGGCGCCGCTCAGCGGGACTGCGAGCGCATCCAGTGGAGCAGGGCGCGCTGGACGTGGAAGCGGTTGCCCGCCTCGTCCACCACGCGACTGCTGGAGTGGTCCAGGACCTCATCGGCGACCTCCACGTTGCGACGCACGGGGAGGCAGTGCAGGAAAGCGGCATCCTTCGCCGCGCTCGCCATGGTGCGCAGCGTGGGCATCCACCCGGAATACGACGCGAGCAGCGCGGTGACGTCGTTGGGGGAGAAGGCCGCGGCGGCCGTCGGGCCCCACGACTTGGCGTAGACGGCGCGGCTGCCGGCGAGCGCCTCGTCCTGGTCGTGGGTGTAGGTGATGCTGCCGCCGGTGGCCTTGGCGTACGCCTCCGCCTCCGCGCGCACCGCGGGGTGCAGCTCGAAGCCAGGAGGATGCGCCACGCGCACCTCACAGCCGGCCGCCGCCGCGCTCAGGAGGAACGAGTTGGGAACCGCCTTGGGCAGCGGCTTGATGTGCGGCGCCCACGTCAGCGTCACGGGCAGCTTCTTCGTGGTGCCGAACGTCTCGCGCAAGGTCAGCATGTCCGCCAGGCCCTGGCACGGGTGCTCGCGCGCGGACTCCATGCTGACCACGGGCACGGTGGCCCACTTGCGGAACGCGTTGATGATGGGGTCGACCTCGTCCTCCTCGTCGCCGCCACCCTGCGAGAAGGTCCGCACGCCCAGCATGTCCACGAAGCGCGAGAGGACGGGCGCGGCCTCCTTGAGGTGCTCGGCCCGGTCCAGGTTCATCACCGCGCCCTCGCGGTGCTCCAGCTTCCACACGCCCGAGCCGACATCCAGGATGATGGCGTTGCCACCCCCGCGCAGCATCACCGCCTCGAACGAGGTGCGCGTGCGCAGCGACGGGTTGAAGAACACCATCCCGAGGATGCTCCCCTCCAGATGACGACCCGGAGGCGTCTGCTTCCAGGCCGCGGCCTGCGCGAGGATGGCCTCTACACCCGCGGGGCCGAGATCCTTGATGTGCGTGACGTGCTTCATGGGCCTGCGCTCCCCGGCCTGGACCGGATGCATAGGTGGATGAATATGCACCAGCATGCGTGCATTTCCGCGAATGGGGCGCGGATATTATGCAGAAAGACGCGACGCGCAAGGGTAATGTTCCCGCAATCTTTCATGCGGGTTCCTTGCATGGAAATTCACGCGCATGCATGGTGGTGGGAATGAACCTGGACGACGAAATCCTTCGGCTCATCTCGGAGCGGGAGATCAGCGATCAGGCGGTCTTGCAGGAGCTGCTGGAGGCGGAAGGGCAGGCCCCGAGCCAGTCCACGCTGTCGCGGCGGCTGAAGAAGCTGGGCGTGCAGAAGGTCGGCGGGCGCTATCAGCGCGCGTCGATGGAGCCGGTGGTGGCCACCGAGCGGCAGCGCGTCAGCATCATCGAGGCTCCGCCGAACATGCTCGTGGTGAAGACGGGGCCTGGCTATGCGCCCGCCCTGGCGTTGGCGTTGGACCGAGAGCCGGAGGTGCCGGGGCTCGCTGGCACGGTGGCTGGCGACGACACCATCTTTGTCGCCGTGACGGACCCCGCGCGGCTGCGCGAGGTGCGCTCCGTCGTGGAGCGGCTGATGCTCCGGAGCGCCTGAGTCGGCGGTGCCTGGTTCGTGGCGCTCACTGGCCGCGTGATTGCACGACGTGCACGCGCGTGGCCCGAGCCGGGTGGCGGTGTAGCGCCCCCCTTGCGTCCGCCGTCCAGCCGATACAACCTGGGAGGGCGGTAGCGACATGGACACCCTCACGCGTCAGACCCCGATGTTATTCCCCTCGCATGACCATGGAACTGGGGTTGGGCGGCGAGGCTTATGGATATGGGGACGTCATGGACAAGAAACCGGCCACCTATGCGGACCTGGAGGCGCTTCCCGAGACGGTGGTCGGGGAGCTCATCGATGGGGAACTGCACGTCAGCCCTCGGCCAGCACCGCGGCACGCGCTGGCGTCGTCCCGGCTGGGAGGTGAGTTGAGCGGACCGTTCGACCGGGGACGGGGCGGGCCTGGAGGCTGGTTCATCTTGGACGAGCCGGAGCTTCATCTGTTCGGGGGAAATGTCCTCGTCCCGGATGTCGCGGGCTGGCGACGTGAGCGGATGACAGAGCTTCCGCAGACGGTCGGCTTCACGGTCGTCCCGGACTGGGTCTGCGAGGTGCTGTCCCCCTCCACGTCGCGACTGGACCGCTCGTTGAAGCTGCCCCTGTATGCCCGCGAAGGCGTGCGCCATGTCTGGATCATCGATCCGATAGCCAGGACGTTGGAGGTCCATCGCCTCGATGGACGAAGCTACGCCCCACCCGTCATTCATGAGGCGAACGCGAGGGTTCGCGCGGAGCCCTTCGAGGCCTTCGAGCTGGAGCTGGGTTTCCTCTGGGACGCGCGGTAGCCACGCACCTGGTTACACGGCGGTTACACCTTTCGGACGGTCTCCATCGTTACTGTCCCAGCGTGCTCTTCAGGGCACCGCCGTACGAAAGGACTCACGATGAAACCGGCCCTCAAGCTCCCTGTCATCCTTGGCTCGGCCACGGTGCTCGCGCTCTCCGCGCTCCTGCTGGGCAAGCCCGCGTCCACCCCGCCTCCTCCCGAGGTGCCGCGTCCTGCTCCCGTGGCGGTGGTCCCTCCTCCTCGCGTGGAGGTCCCCACCCCGACGAAGCCCGTGCCGGCCGATGCCTCGGCCCCCGTCATCCAGATTGCCCTGCTGCTGGACACCAGCGGCAGCATGGACGGCCTGTTGGACCAGGCCCGCACGCAGCTGTGGAACATCGTGAACCGCTTCTCTCAGGCCCGACGTGGGGGCGCCGCTCCGAGGCTCGAGCTGGCCCTCTACGCCTACGGCTACGCGGGGGAGGGCGCGGGCTCGAATGAGATTCGCCTGCTGACGCCCTTCACCACGGACCTGGACGCCATCTCCGAGCGCCTCTTCGCCCTGAGGACCTCCGGCGGCTCCGAGCACTGCGGCGAGGTCATCCAGGAGGCCAGCCAGAAGCTCGCGTGGAGCACGAACCCGGACGCGATGCGGCTCATCTTCATCGCCGGCAACGAGACCTTCACCCAGGGCCCCGTCGACTTCCGCGAGGCCGTGTCCGCCGCCAGCAAGCGGGGCATCACCGTGAACACCATCCACTGCGGTGGTTACGAGCAGGGCATCTCGGACCAGTGGAAGGCGGCCGCCACGCTCGCCGATGGCAGCTACATGAACATCGACCAGAACCAGAAGGTGGTGGAGCTGCCCGCGCCGCAGGACGAGGAGATTGCCCGGCTCGGCACCGAGCTGAACAAGACGTACGTCGTCTATGGCGGCGCCTCCGGCAAGGCGAGCCAGATGCGGCAGCAGGAGCAGGACAGCCTCTCGCGCGGCGTGTCGGTGCAGAACATGGCGGCGCGCTCGGTGGCGAAGTCCTCCGGGAACTACTCCAACGAGAGCTGGGACCTGGTGGACGCGGTGAAGAAGAACAAGGTGGACCTGGGCGCGGTCGCCGCCGATGACCTGCCCGAGCCGATGCGCAACCTGGACGGCGACGGGCGCAAGGCGTGGCTGGAGGCCCGGGAGAAGGAGCGGGCGGCGCTGCAGCAGCGCATCCAGGAGCTGGGCCGGCAGCGTCAGGAGTTCCTCGCGGAGGCTCGCAAGAAGAATCCCACGGAGGAGGAGTCCACGCTGGACGGGGTCATCGGTCAGGTGGTGCGTCGCGAGGCGACGAAGCGTCAGTTCACCTTGGAGTAGGATGCCGTCATGGCCGCGCGCCGAGTACTCGTCGTCGAGGATGACCCCGCCATCCGGCGCGGAATCGTGGATGCGCTTCGCTTCGAGGGCTACGAGGTCCTCGAAGCGGGCGTGCGGGAGGAAGGCCAGCGGCTGGCCGAGCGCACGCCGGTGGACCTGGTGCTGCTGGACCTGGTGCTCCCGGACGGTGACGGGCTGGACCTGCTCCGGGCCGTGCGAAAGAGCCGGCCGACGCTGCCCGTCATCATCCTCACCGCCCGGGGCCAGGAGGAGGACCGGGTGATGGGGCTGAAGCTCGGCGCGGACGACTACGTGGTGAAGCCCTTCTCGGTGCGTGAGCTGCTGGCACGCGCGGGCGCGGTGCTCCGACGCTCGGCGGAGCGGCCCCAGGGCGCCTCCCGCGTGGACTTCCCCGGAGGCCACTTCGTGGTGGAGCGCCGGGAGCTGAGCTTCGACGACGGCTCCCGGACGGACCTCTCCGAGCGCGAGGCCGAGGCGCTGCGCTACCTGGGCGACAACGCCAACCGGGCCATCTCCCGGGAAGAGCTGCTGGAGCGCGTCTGGCACCTGCCCGCGAGGAGCGTGCAGACGCGCACGGTGGACATGACGATGGCGCGCCTCCGGGAGAAATTGCGCGACGACTCGGCCGAGCCCCGCGTCATCCTCACGGTGCGAGGCAAGGGCTACATGTTCTCCGCGCCGGGCGGCCCGGGATGATTCGCTCCTGGCGTGTCTGGCTCGCGGTGAGCGCCTGTCTGCTGCTCGCCCTGGCCGGTGTGGTGTGGCTGTCCGTCTTCGCCTTGCGGTTGGACCGCACGGACCGTCAGGCACGTGAGAGCGCGGCGCGAGAGGAGAACGTGCGGCTGGCGCTGTGGCGGCTCGACTCGGAGCTGCTGCCGCTGGTGGCCCGGGAGAGCGCGGTGGCGGTGGAGTCGTATGCGGCCGTGGCTCCCGCGCGCGGCATCCTGGACGGACAGCGGCGGCCCCTTGCCAGGGGACAGGCCTGGGTGGCCTCGCCCCTGCTCTCGGGCCCGCCGGAGCACGTCCTGCTTCACTTCCAGATGGGGCCCGATGGCGAGGTGTCCTCGCCCCAGGTGATGGAGCCCGAGCTGCGAAGCCTGGCGCACCTGGCGCACCCGGGGGTCGACGCGGACGTCCTGCGCGAGCGGCTGGAGCGCGTGTCGCTGCTGCTGCGGAGCGCCAATGTGCGGGAGGCGCTGGCGATGCGTGCGCCCTCGGATGGGGAGCCCGTGGCGCGGCGGGCGAGTGGGAACAAATTGGGGGACGCGCTCCAGTGGACGAAGAACGCGAGCGAGTTCGATGCGCGCTCCCGCAGCGCGCGCCAGGCCGCGAGCCAGAACATGGTGGGTTACGGCAACATGGCGCCGGCGGAGAACGTCGCCGCCCGCGAAGTGGTCGAGGAGATGCGGGCCATCTGGGTGGGGGATGCCCTGCTGCTCGGCCGGCGTGTCCAGGTCGACGGTCAGGAATATCTCCAGGGCTGCTGGCTGGACTGGCCCGCGCTTCAGCGCTGGCTGCAGGGGAAGGTGGAGGACCTGCTGCCGGGCGCGACGCTGGAGCCGGTGAAGGGCTCCGAGACAGCGAAGGGGGAGGGGCGGCTGCTGGCGTCGCTGCCGGTGCGGCTGGTGCCGGGCGCGGCACCAGGCGAGGAGGGCTCATCCGGCGCGCTGTCCTCACTGCCCCTGGTGTTGATGGTGGCGTGGAGTGGCGTGGTGCTCGCGGGCGTGGCCGTGGTGTCGCTGCTGGGCGGGGTGATGTCGCTGAGCGAGCGGCGGGGCGCGTTCGTCTCGGCGGTGACGCATGAGCTGCGCACGCCGCTGACGACGTTCCGGATGTACACGGAGATGCTGTCGGCGGGGATGGTCCCCGACGCGGAGCGCCGCCAGGAATACTTCGACATCCTCCACCGCGAGGCGGAGCGGCTGAGCCACCTGGTGGAGAACGTGCTGGCCTATGCCCGCATCGAACGGGGACGCACCCCCGCGAGGCTGGAGCGGGTGGCGGTGGGCACGCTGCTGTCCCGGATGGAGGAGCGGCTCTCTCAGCGCGCGCTCCAGGCGGGCATGTCGCTGTGCGTGGAGGTGCCTGCCGACGTGGTGGTGCTGACGGACCCGTCGGCGGTGGAGCAGGTGCTCTTCAACCTGGTGGACAACGCTTCCAAGTACGCGGCGGGCGCGGTGGACAAGCGCATCCTCGTGCAACTGGAGCGGCGCGGCGCGACGGTGGGTCTGGTGGTGAGGGACCACGGGCCGGGCGTGGACGCGGCCACGGCGCGCAAGCTCTTCGAGCCGTTCTCCAAATCCGTGCAGACGGCGGCGAAGTCCGCGCCCGGCGTGGGACTGGGGCTGGCGCTCTGCAGGCGGCTCGCGCGGAGCATGCGCGCAGACCTTCGCCATGAGCGGGTGCGCGGGCGCGGCGCGCGCTTCGTGCTCTGGCTTCCCGCCGCCTGACGTCCGCCGCGACTCCCGGGTGGCCGCGGGCGCCTGCCCGGTGAGGGAGGCGTTCGCCTGTCAGGCGGTCGACGTCGTCCTCACGCCCGCAGAGGAGCCCGCATGGGCGCCCGCGCCGCGAACGTATCCCAGTCATCCTTGGAAATGTAGATAAACAAGAAAAATAAGAAATACTTGCGAGCGCGCATTGCGCCGACCCACCTTGAGAGCACAGGTTGGGTCATCCCACCGGGCAGGGAATTGTCGGCATCCGCGAAAAACAATTCTTTGTTCTCAAGATTTGCGGGCGTCCTCGTTCGAAATCGTAGGCAGACGTGGCGAAGCGACTCGATGGGATGTGAGACCCAGGAGGACACCATGGGCATGTCGGAGATGACATCGCTGCTGGACGGCGCTCGCAACGGGAACGCGGAGGCTCGGGACGCACTGCGGTGGGTGGCGTACCAGGAACTCCGAGAAATGACGCACTCGGACATGAATGGTGAGTCACCCCGCCTTTCAATGCGTCCGATGATGCTCCTGCGAGACATCTGGCTGCGTCTCGCGGGGGACGTGGCGGATGCGGACCGGCGGAGGCACTTCCTGGGCGCGGGAGCCCAGGCGATGCGCCGGGTGCTGGTGGAGGGCGTGCGGGTGCGCAATGCCCGGCGGAGCGATGCGCGGCGCGAGCCGCTGTTCCTTCGCGACGAGGTCTTCGAGGTTCCGGTCGGCGTCGACATCGACGTGCTGGACCTGGAGCGGGTGCTGGTGGAGCTGGAGGCGTTCAAGCCCCGGCTGGCCCGGGTGGTGGAGCTGCGCTACTTCGCGGGCCTGGGCATCCAGGAGACCGCGGCGGTGCTCGGCGTGGTTCCCGCCACCGTCCGACGCGACTGGACCTACGCGCGCCTGGGCCTGTGCGAGCGCGTAGGCCACTGATTCCCTGAACCCATGCGTGGCTGGCGGAGCCCGGGCCCTCGAACCGAGAGGCCCGGTGCTCGCTCATGTCGTTGGAGCCTTGCGCCTCGTCACGCGTGGGGTGTTGCCTCGCAGGCAACGGCCCCCATCGCCTTGTTGTCCCGGGGTCCTCGTCTGGCCCGCGTGTCTCCTCGTGTCCCCGAGTGAGAAGCGCGCGGCACAGCGTGTGCTCTCTGGCTGCGCGGGCCGAGCCCGAAGCCGGCCTCACACCAAGGACGAAGCTGCATATGACCAAGGGGATGAAGGTGGGTCTGTTGGGGAGCCCGCTGCGTTGGGCCGGATTGTCGGCGACGATTCTGGCGGCGCCCGCGAGTCTCGCGGCCGACTGCCCGACGCCGGTGCTCGAGCAGTGCGCGAACGTGGACTACCGCTCGAGCAGTTGCGGCCAGGCCCACGACGCGTATTGCCAGGACCTCACGGAGTCGGAGTGGAAGGCGCGCTGGGAACTGGCGGCCAAGAAGGTAGTGCTGTTGCCAGAGGAACTCGGTGGCAAGACGGCGACGGTGGCGACCCAGCCCGTCAAGCTGGGCACCACCCGCTTCACCGGCATGGACCAGGGGCTCGCGGGCCAGGTGCTCAAGGGCCAGGTGCTCTACCGCAAGCGGCTGGAGAACCTCACCAAGGCGGAGAAGGCGTACCTCATCCAGTTGGAGGCCTGGGACAAGAACGGAACGCAAATCACGTCGTGCCAGGAGTTCGTGGACGAGAAGTACCTGGGCTACAGCCGCTTCGAGCGGCTGGCGGGCCAGTACGGTGATGACTACCGCGCGCTCTTCAACGCGGCGTACGGCGCGAACGGAATCGCCAACCGCACGCTCTACAGCCGCGACCAGAAGAAGCTGGCGCCCATCTGGGCGGACCAGGCGGTGGCCAAGAACGCGTACTTCGAGTTCGCTCCGGGCCCGTACCCGGACGGCATCAATGGCTACGAGTTCACCAGCGAGGCCGCGTCCCTGGCCAACAACGAGGAGGCCCGCAAGTGGGCCACGCCGACGGACGCCTGGCACGAGTCGATGAGCAAGCAGCTCAGCAAGACCCCCGATGACGTGCTCACCGTGCGTCAGGAGGAGCAGGAGGTCTTCACCGCCCTGCTGCGCCGGCGCGAGGCCGTCTACGCCGAGTGGCAGCAGGCCGTCCTCATCTTCAAGAAGCAGGACCAGGACCCGAAGGAGCTGAACAATCAGGTGGGCGAGCACCTCTACATGCTCGACAAGGCCATCGAGGAGCGGCTGGTGAAGGCCCAGGAGCAGGGCTGCCTGGACACTTCGAACGTGACGTCCTGCGACTGGAGCCCGCGCCGCTACAAGGGGCAGCTCGAGGCCGCCATGGCGCCGCGCCGCGCCGCGGACCTGCAGGCCTGTCTGAACCTGACGGGCAACGACTTCAGCGAGCAGAGCTTCGTTCGCAACGCGGACCTGCTCAAGCTCTCCACGCTGAAGCAGAAGGACTACACGCTCAGCTCCTCGCTGCTCACCCAGTACCTGAACATCTACGGCGCGCACATCGCGGCGCTGGATGTGCCGGTGGACCCGTCCTCGGGCCTGGTGCGTCACGGCGGTGAGCACGGCGACAGTGGCTACTCCGGCGACAGCATGTTCGGCGGTGGATACGACTACAAGGCGGGCTGGGAAATCACCGCGCCGGGCGCGGACCTGAAGGCGAAGGGGTTCGGGTTCGAGGGCCCGTGGTGTGACTACAACGCGCGGCTCTACGCGGAGTTCAACGCGTATGTGAACGTGTTCAGCCCCACGCCGTTCGAGGTGGTCCACGTCCACGGCGGCGCGGGCACCGAGGGCAACGGCATCCGGCTCCAGCTGGGCGCTCGCGTGCTGGGCCTCAGTGTCTACAACCACGACATGCACTACCCGCTGCGCATCACCTTCGCGGAGGACAAGCCCTTCTTCAAGAGCGACGCCGCCCAGGCGTCCACCACCTTCCTGGTGTGGTTCATCCCCGTCACGGTCAAGGGCGGCGTCTCCGCGGAGACAGGCATCAAGATCTCCCTCGGCGGGGCCGTCACCCGCGACTGCGCCGCGGACCTGCTGGGCGTGGACCTGTTCGGCACTGTCACCCCCTACCTCACGGTCAACGGCTTCGCCTCCGTGGGCATCGGCATTCCCCAGTTCCAGGTGGCCGTGCGCGGAGAGGTGGTCCTCACCCGTGTGAACCTGCCGCTCTACAGCGACATTGGCATCTACCTGAGCTCGCCCTCGCACCCGACGAACCCGAACACGCTGTTCCTGCGGCTCACGTCGAAGCTCGACATCGAGGCGCGCTTCCTCGACGGCCGCATCATGCTCTACGCCGAGCTGGGGCCGGCCCACGCGGAGTTCCCCATCTTCAGCTGGAGCGGGTTCGGCATGAAGCACAACATCTACACCCAGCAGGTGACCGTGCCGGTGGCGCAGCTCTTCTAGCCACACGTGCGGGTCCGGGTCCGGTCCCTCCCTTCGAGAAGGGGCCGGACCCCCTTCCATCCACCCCGGTGCGGGCATGCCGGGGTGGCTCCTTCCCAGTCCTCTTCAGTCTGATTCCTGGAGTCCTTCATGCGTCGCCCGAGGCTCGCCGTCCGCACGGCCGTGCTGTCCACCCTGCTGCTCACCGGCTCGCTGTCCGCCTGGTACTTCACGCGCCCCACCATGCCTGGCGCCGACACCGCGTCCGTGGTGAGCGACTCTCGGCTGCCCCTCTACCAGTGGACCCAGGGCGAGGAGCGCGTCTACCGCTTCGTCTGGGACGACCTCCAGCGCGTGTCGCTGCCACTGCCCTCCGCCGGCGAGTCCTCGACGCTCGATGGCACGCTGCACCTGGAAGGCTCGCTGACGCTCCAGGCGCTCGAGGTGCGCCCCACCGGCACGCGCCTGCACCTGGCGCTGAAGTCCCTGGAGCGACACGAGGCCGTGCTGTCCGGCCAGGTCCTCCTGCCCGACGCGGCCGCCGTGGCGGCGCACCTTCCCCAGACTGCCTCCGCGTGGGTGGAGCTGGATGCGCGGGGCGCGCTGCTGGCCGTGCGCTTCTCGGAGGCCGAGCCGCCCATGTTCCGTCAGCTCACGCAGACGCTCGCCGCCGAGCTGTTCCCCACCGAGCTGCGCGACGCCTCCGAGTGGAGCGCCGTCGAGTCCACCCAGACGGGCGACGTGGAGGCCCACTTCCGCTTCGAGGGTGACGGTGACGCGCGACTGACGCGCCGTCGCTCGCGCTACCACAAGCTGCGGGCCGCGGGTGGCAACGCCCCCTTCCAGCAGGACCTCCGCTCGCTCACGCGTTTCGAGCGCACCCCGGAGGGCCGCATGGCCGGCGTGTTCCATGACGAGTCCCTGGATGCCTCGCGGACCGACGGCGGCGCGCTGATGTCGCGCCGGATGCGGCTGCGCGTGGAGTTCGCCTCCCGTCAGCTCAAGCCGCTGCTGGCGACCGGAGGGGAGAAGACCATCATCCGCCAGCCCGCGCAGATTGCGTTCGAGGGAGACCCGGAGGTCGCCCTGCTGCGCAGCCAGGCCGATGGCATGACGATGGACCGGGTGCTCCAGGTGCTCTCCTCCGCGACGAGCGCCGAGGCCATCGCGGGCCTGGACGGCTTTGTGCGCCGCGCCATCGCCGCGCTCAAGCTGGAGCCTGAGCGTGTGCGGGAGCTGGCGGTGAGCTTCCAGCGCAAGGGGGTGTCGCCAGGACTGCGCGAGCTCACCATGGACCTGCTGGCGGGGGCGGGCCACGCGGAGGCCCAGGCCACGATGCGCGCGCTGCTCCAGTCGCCGGCGGCCCGTGAGCACGAGGCTTCCTTCGGACTGATGGTGCAGCGTGCCGGCTTCCTCCGCGAGCCCGAGCCGGAGACGGGGCGGATGCTCACCGCGATGAACGCCCAGGCGCGTGCGGCGAACGACGTGGGAGCGGAGCGGGCGTCCGCGTACGCGTTGGGAGGCGTCATCTCGCACCTGTCTCCGGGTGACCCGGAGGTGGCGACGTACGCGCGTCCGCTGGAGGCCGCGCTGCGCGATGCACGCAGCGACGAGGACCGCACGCATGCGCTGCGCGCGCTGGGCAACACCGGCCTGGAGTCCGTGCTGGACCAGGCGGGGCCCCACCTGCGCGCGGAATCGGCGGAGGTGCGCGCCGCCGCTGCGGAGTCGCTGCGCCGCGCGCCGCAGGAAGTGGCCACTCGCATGTTGCTGGACTCGCTCGGCTTCGAGAAGGACCGCGCGGTGCAGTCCGCGCTGCTCGACGCCCTGGACGCGCGCGCGCTGGACGCGGCGGACCTGGAGCGGCTGCGAGGCTGGGTCGTCTCCGGCCAGCTCGCCTCCGGCGCGGAGTCCACGTTGCTGAACGTCATCACCCACCGGCTCGACGGCAGCGCGCCCATCTACCAGATGCTCCAGGCCCTCGCGCTGCGCCCGGGGCAGCAGTCCTCACTTCGCGCTCGCATCATGTCCCTCATGGCCCAGTCCTCCGCGCAGCGTGACGGCTGAGCCACGGCCTCTCTCTCCCTGTCTCAATCACTCCACGTATTCGAGGTCTTCATGAAACGCATTCTGAACAGGCTGGGCCTGCTGGCCTTGCTCGGCCTCTGGTTGACTCCGGTGGCCCAGGCGGATGTCCTGGACGACGTGCGGCGCGGGACGAACGTGCGCCTCAACGCGGCTCGCATCCATGTGAAGGGCAACGACTACGCCACGGGCTACTGGCTGCTGCCCAAGGCGTCCGGATCGCTGAACCTCAACGTCCCCGCGCGCGACTTCGGCATCAACTCGGACCTGGTGCTGCACCTGTACGGTTCGCGCTCCGGCAACGTGCTGACCTGGACCTTCGATGACACGCTCCCGAGCCCCTATTACCTGGGAGGCGCCAACAGCGTCACGCGTGTGCGCGGCACGCTGAAGGCCTTTGCCCGGCAGGTGCGCGGCGCGGATGACCCGTTCTGTGCCCACTCCTCGTGTCCGCACAACGTGGAGCTGGTGCTGACCTCCGGCAGCCAGGTCTGGGTGGACGGCTACACGGACATCATCTTCAGGGTCGGCTGGACGGAGCCGGTGACGGTCCGCCAGTTCGTGGCCTACGCGGGGGTGCCCCGGCCGCGCCTGGCCTCGGTTCGCGTGCTGACGTCCACCAACCGCTGCCAGTCGCCGGACCCGACGGAGCTGATTGGCGAGGTGACGCTGAGCAGCCCCGCGCCCACGGGAGGGGCGCTGGTGGAGTTGCTGAGCGTGGACGCGAGCGTGGGCGTGCTCAACGTGCGGGTCCCCGAGGCCCAGCGCACCGCGCGTTTCACCATGCGGCTGCCCCCGGACTGGTCCGGTCCCACCGTCATCCAGGCCTCGTCGGGAGGAATCCGCCAGACGCTCAAGGTCGCGGTCTTCAAGTGCATCGTCGAAGTGTTCCCCTTCAAGTACTGGCAGTTTCTGCCAGCGTCCTCCATTCCGCGCTTCCTGCTGAATGGGGGTGCGTTGGTGGCGCGGCTGGCGAACCAGGAGTCGGACACGCTGATCACCGCGAAGTCGGTCGCATATCCGCTCCAGGAGGTGCTCAAGGCGGACCGCGTGGAGGTGAAGGGCGTCAATGGCAGTGGCGATGTCTTCGGCACCGCGTACACGTCCAAGGGCCCCAGCGCGTTCCGCCTGAAGTCCAGCACGGTGAAGTCAGGCGCGGAGCTGTGGGTCGACGGCTACGAGGCGCTCCTGGGCAATGCCCATGGCACGCCGCTGGTGCGCTGGCCGGATGACAAGGACACCGTGTACCTGGTGGACGAGGTGGGCCCCATGAAGCACGAGGGGCTGGCGGGGCTCGCGTCGGGCCGCATCTTCTTCAACGCCCTGGGCGAGTCCGCGTCGACCGTGGCGACCAGCAAGGGCGCTCGCGCGGTGCGAATCGTCCGCAAGGAGCAGCAGGTCCTGGTGGACGAGGAGTCGGAAGTCACCGCGCTCAACGACGTGGGCCATGTGCTGGGAACGGTGCGCGGCTCCGACAAGAAGCTGAGGCCCTTCCGCTGGTCCTCGAAGGAGGGCGTGCAGTGGCTGCCCCTGCCCGAGGGCTTCGTGTCGGGGAAGGCCGTGTCCCTCAACACCAGCGGCTGGGCCGTGGGCACCGCCACCTCCGAGGATGGCAAGACGCAGGCGGCTTTCATCTCCACGCCGGACGGCAAGAAGAGCGTCCCGCTGTCGCAGGTGGCACCCGAGGAGCTGACCAAGGCGGGCTATCGCTTCGTGGAGGCGCTGGCCGTCTCTGACGACTTCGAGGTCCTGGTCCGCGCCATCGATGGCCAGGGGCAGACCGTGCATCTGGTGCTGCGCCCATGAGCCCCACCGACACCGTTCTCCCATCGACTCTGCGAATGAGGAATCCCATCGTGAACCTGAATTCACCCCTGCGGGGGCTGTTGATGCTGTGCATGGTCGTCATGGCGGGCTGTGGAAGCTGCCAGGGGAGCACCCCGAGCTGCGACCCCAGCCAGGCGGGAACCGAGGGCTGCGCGTGCCGCACCGATTCCGCGAGCTGCAACGCGGGGCTGGTGTGCAACAGCGGGGCGTGCGTCCCGTGTGGCGCCGAGGGCCAGGAGTGCTGCGTCAGCGGCGCCTCCGGGGTCTGCGGCGGCTCCCTGATGTGCGTGATGGAGTCGGCCGGCGAGGTGTGCCGCAACTGCGGTGACCTGGGGGAGGCGTGCTGCAACTCGTCAGGCGCGCAGGTGTGCAACGCGGGAGGCAACTGCGTGGGCGGCGCTTGCCAGTCCGTGACGGGCGGGGCGTGTGACCCGGGGGGCTCGATTTTCACCGTGGGCATCCAGGACATGAACCTGTGCGCGGTGCGTGTCGTGGAGGTCCGCGCGACGACGGCCGCGAACGCGATGACGTGCGCGACCACCAGCGGCATGCTCAATCCGGGCGAGGCGTTCTTCGAGGTTCCGAACACGCCCATTGTCGACTTCGACATGTGCGTGGAGACGGAATCGGACGGGCGCCGCTCCACCTCCGTGAGGGCCTTCGGCGACTTCGAGGCCCGGCGCTGCACGCTCTTCACCCGCTGCGGAGCCGCGGGCTGCGTCAGCGTCCGTCCGGGCATCTGCACGTAGCCCGAGGGGAGTGAGGAACGCGGGCGTCTTGGGGGACGCTCGCGCTCCCGCGCGTCGCGGCGAGGGTCTTCCGGCCCGAGGCCCTCGTCGCGGCATGCGGTCTTCAGCGCAGGAGCAGCCGCCGCACCAGCGGCAAGGGGAGGCTGCCCTGGGCGACGAAGGCGTCATGGAACTGCTTGAGGCCCGGACCCTTCGCGGCCTGGTAGTCCTGGGCCAGCCGCTGCACCTCCAGCTTGCCGAACGTGTAGTAGAGGTACGTCGGGTTGTAGGCGCCGCGCCGGGCCTCTTCGTAGGCATTGGCCGGCTGCTGGAAGCACTTCTCGCGGAACAGGCGCGCGGCGTCCTCCACGGTCCACCCGGCGGTGTGCAGCTTGATGCCGGCCACGTAGCGGCAGTCGCGCAGCAGGGCCTCGGATAGCTGCGCCAGACGCGGCTTCGGGTCTCCGTTTCCGAAGCCCTGGTCCAGCATCATCTGCTCGGCGTAGTGCGCCCAGCCCTCCGCGTTGCTGCCCACGGAGACCAGCTTGCGGACCTTCGTGGGGAAGCGGGGCGCGTAGAGGAACTGGAGGTAGTGGCCGGGCCACACCTCGTGGATGTTGATGACCGACACGACGGGCGCGTTGTAGAGGCTCAGGTGCTCCTCCTGGTGCTTCGCGTCCCATTCGGGCTCCACGGGCGTGACGTAGTAGAACGCCTCGGTGGCCTTCGTCTCGTAGGGCCCGGGCGTGTCCATGGAGGCGAACGAGCCCGAGCGTGCGTAGGGCGGCGTCTCCTCCACGCGGGGGCGCACCTCGGAGGGGATGGTGACCAGGTCCTTGGCGACGAGGAACTCGCGCACGCCCTCCACCGAGCGGCGCACCGACGGGATGAGGTCCTGGGCCGTGGGGTGGTCCTCTTCCATCCGGGCCATCACCTGGGCCGGCGTGAGGCGCGCGTCGATGCGCTTCGCGGTGGCCACGAAGTCGCGGTAGTCCTTCTCCAGATTGGCCTCTCCGCGCGCGAGCAGCTCGGGCAGGGGCAGGTCAATCATCTCCTCGTAGCGCAGCTTGGTCAGGAAGCGCTCCTCGCCCAGCGCGTACTTGCCGGTGGAGCGTGGCAGCAGGTCCGTCTCCAGCCAGCGCGCGTAGTCCTTCACCGCGGCCACGGCGGCGCGGTTGGCCACAAGGAACGAGGACTGGAGCACGGCGTCGTTGCCCGCGGCGTCCCTGGCCCACGTCGCCACCGAGCCCTCGAAGAAGCCCACGGAGCCCTTCGCCATGCGGAGGGCCAGGTCGGTGAACTCGCGCGGCGGCGTCTGGACGTTGGCCTTGCCGGCGGCGAAGACGGCGGGCACGGCCTTCAGGCGCGCAATCACCGAGCGCAGCCGCTCGGCCTTCGGCGCGAAGTCGCGCTTCATCAGCCCGTCGATGGCGCCACCGGGCAGCCCCGCGTACAGCATGGGGTTGTGCTCCCAGCCGCGCACGACGCTCAGCTCGAAGTGCTCCGCGAGCAGCTGGCTCTCCAGGGCCTCCGCGTCAATGGTGTCGTCGAAGGAGAGCGAGGCCCGGTCCACGGCGCGCAGTCGGGCGAGGAGCGTTTCCAGCTCTCGGATGCGGGCCTCGACGCGAGGCCGGCTCAGGTCCTCCAGCTTGCTGTCATAGGCGTGCAGCCCCACCGCCGTGCCGTTCGACGGAGAGAAGTCGAACGAGGCCTCGAAGATGGTGTCCACCAGCCTCGCGAAGCTCTCGGGCGGATGGGCACTCCCCGAGGGTGACTCAGGGGTGGTGGAGGGCACCTGCCGCGCGCAGGCGCAGAAGAGCCAGCAGGCGGTGAGAAGCAACGCGCGAGCGGGAACGGCTTTGAGCATTCCGCCGTTCTAACAAGGCGATTCAGGGCTTGCCCAACAGCTCCAGCGCCGACGTTGTCAGTGCGGTGACACCCGTGCGCAGCGTGCGCTCGCGGTCCGGGATGAAGCCGGAAGAGTGGAGAGAGGGGAGCGGCTCGCCCCCCGAGCGGGACTGGGTGAAGCGCAGGGGCTCCACGGCGCCGAGCCAGAGCATGACCGCGGGGACTCCCGCGCGGCCGTACTCGGAGAAGTCCTCGCCGCCCATGACGGGCTGGGCCTCGCCCACGTTCTTCTCGCCCAGCACGCGCACCACGGCGTCGGTGAGTCGGCGGGTGAGCGCAGGGTCGTTGTACGTGGCGGGCGTGCCCTCCGTGACTTCGACCTTGGGAGGACGGGGGGCGCCGGAGGCGAGGGCCTCCGCCTTCGCGACGCGGTCGATTCCGTCGAGCAGCGCCTTGCGCACCTCCGGCTTGTACGAGCGCACGGTGAGCTGGAGGCGCACCTCGTCCGGGATGATGTTGTGCTTGGTGCCGCCCTGGATGGAGCCCACGGTGATGACGCCGGGCTCCAGGGGATGCTTCTCCCGGCTGACCACCGACTGGAGCGCGAGCACGGTGCGCGCCGCCATGACGATGGGGTCCACCGTGGTGTGCGGATACGCGCCGTGGCCGCCCTTGCCGTAGAGGGTGATGTCCACCGAGTCCACATGCGCCATCGCGTAGCCGGACACGTACTCCACGCGTCCCGCGGGAGCGGCGGTGGTGTTGTGGAGGGCCACCGCGAAGTCGGGCTTGGGGAAGCGCTTGAAGAGGCCGTCGGCCAGCATCTTCCGCGCGCCCGCGCCAATCTCCTCCGCGGGCTGGCCCACCAGCATCAGCGTGCCGCGCCACTGGTCCTTCTTCTTGGACAGCAGCGTGGCGGTGCCCAGCCACACCGTCATGTGCACGTCATGTCCGCACGCGTGCATCACCGACACCGTCTGTCCCTCGCCGTTCTTCACCGTCACCTTGCTCGCGTAGGGCAGGCCCGTCTTCTCCTCCATGGGCAGCCCGTCCAGGTCCGTGCGCAGCATGACGGTGGGGCCCGGTCCATTGCGCAGCAGCGCGACGACACCCGTGCCGCCGACGCCGGTGGTGACGTCGAAGCCCAGCTTGCGCAGGCGCTCGGCGAGCTTCGCGGCGGTCTTCTCCTCCTGGAACGACAGCTCCGGGTTCTGGTGCAGGTCCCGGTAGAAGATGTCCAGCTCCGGATAGAGGCCATCCAAGGCCCCCAGCACGGTGGAGGGCTGCGCCGCGAGTGCACGCCCCACGGGCGCGGTCAGGAGGACGACGAGCAAGGCCAGCAGGGAAGGGCGGTTCACCAGGAGGTCTCCGGTCCGTGTCGAGAGCCGCGCCACTACACCACAGGACGAGGCTTTCGGTGGGAGGAGCGCGCGGCGCTCCTGGCTCCGCTCGGCTGGGGTCAGGCTGGACGCACCGATGCGGTGCGGGCCCGCGCGACATCGGGGGCAAAGTCCGTGGCGCGCAGGAAGTCGAACCAGCGGTCGAGCACCGTGGCGACCGGAGGAAGCTCCACGCCCATGCGCCGGGCCAGCGCGAGCGCCGGTTCCACCGGGTAGCGGGCCGTGTCGAGGAAGTCGAGCGACTCCGTGGCCGCGCCGAGCAGGCGCTCCGGCAACCAACGCACCCACGAGACGGGCAGTGCGAAGCGCGGTGATCGTCGACCGGAGCGCTCCGCCGCCCAGCGCACGAGCTGGTGGAGTGGAGGAGTGCTCGGGTCCAGCAGCGTGTACTCCTGGCCCTGCGTCTCCGGCAGCTCCGCCACGCCGGCGAGGAAGCGCGCCAGGGTGTCCACGGCCACCACGGGAACGAAGGTCTCCGGCGTGCCCAGCAGCACGGGCATCGTCCCCGCGTGGACGCGCTGCAAGGTGTCTCCGAGGCCCAGGCTCTGCACCGTCGCTCCGGTGCGACTGTCGCCGATGACAGTGGACGGATGCACGGTGGTGACGGGAACACCGAGTCGCGCGGCGGTCTCCAGTGCCACCCGATGCGCGAGCGCCTTCGAGGCCTCATAGGCGCCCGAGCCCGTGAAGCCCAACGTGGGCGCGGGGACGACTTCGCCCGAGGCATCGAGTCGAGGGCCGATGCGATATCCGCCCACGAGGACGAGTCGTCGCAGCGCGGGCAGTCGGGAGGCCAGCTCCACCACGGCGCGGGTGCCCTCGACGTTGGTGCGCCGAGCCGCATCGGCGGACAGGTTCCAGGCGAAGCGAGCGCCCAGATGGAACACGTCGCGCGCGCCCTGAAGCACAGCCTCATCCTCGGCGCTCAGTCCCAGTCGTGGCGCATCCAGGTCGCCCTCCAGGAACACGAGCTGCTCGGGTGCGCCTCCCAGCCCGGCCACCCAGTCCCGGTACTCCTGGGCCCGAGCCCGCGCGTTGCGTGACAGCAGGGCCACCCGCTGGCCCCGCCGCGTGAGCTCCGGCACGAGCCAACGCCCTATCAATCCCGTGGAGCCGATGACGAGCGCATCCGGTGATGTCGCCTTCATGATGACCTCCGTATATCTAGACCAGTCTACATATTCTGGAGCCGAGCCCACGCGGCCCATCCGCGTCGGCTCGGGGCCGCTGTCAGTCCAGTGAGAGCAGGCGCTCCAGTTCCTTCGAGAGCTCCTCGACGGGAGCTCGGCTTCGGTGGGCGCGCATCAGCAGCAGGGCGCCTTCGATGGAGGAGAGCAGCAGGGCCGCGCGTCGCCGCGACTCGGTGGGCGTGAGGCCCTCCGCGCGGAGTCGCTCGGTGAGGAGCTGTTGCCAGGCGCGCAGGGCCTCGGCTGCCGCCGCGCGCACGGGTTCAGGGGTGGCGCCCGACGAGAGGACCACGGCCGAGACAGGGCAGCCCTTCTCGAAGCCGGACGCCTCCGCCCGGTCCGCCAGCGTCGCCAGCGCGCGACGCAGCCCGGCGACGAGTCCCCGCTCCGTGGCGAGGTGCGCGTCGAGCAGCCGGGTGACTTCCGAGGCGGAGACCTGGAGCGCCTCCACCGCGAGCTGCTCCTTGCCGCCAGGGAAGTGGAAGTAGAGCGAGCCCCGAGGCGCCTTGCCGGCCTCCAGCAGCTCCTGGATGCCCGCGCCCGCATAGCCCGAGCGCTCCAGCATCTCCGCCGCCGCGGCGATCATCCGCCGGCGTGTGTCTTCTCCCTTGCTCACGAGGAGATGAATATACCGGTCGTCATATTCTGTCGAGCCCTTCTGGGGCCGGACTTCAGCGGCGGCTCCTGCCCAGCTTGCCGATGAAGAGGACGTGGCGAGGGCCCTTGGTGCCGTGGGCGTGGGGGTGGAGGACCTCGACGGTGAAGCCGCACTTCTCCATGCGGCGCTCGAAGGCGGGGGCGGGGCCCGCGCTCCAGACGGCGAGCGTGCCGCCGGAGCGCAGCGCCCTGGCGGCGTTGGAGAGCCCAGGCAGGCCGTAGAGGCCTTGGTTGTCCGGGTGGGTGAGGGCGCTGGGCCCGTTGTCCACGTCGAGCAGGATGGCGTCGAAGGTGGCGGAGTGGTGGGCCATCACGTCGCCGACATCTCCCTCGATGACGGTGACGCGCTTGTCCTCGAGGGGAGCGCCGGCGAGGGGCGCGAGGTGGGGCCCCCGGTTCCAGGCGACGACGGTGGGCAGCAGCTCCACCACGGAGACGCGGACGCCCGGGCCCACGGTGTCCAGCACGGCGCGCGCGGTGTAGCCAAAGCCAAGCCCTCCGACGAGCACCCGCCCGGTTCCGGAGGTCACCACGCCAGCGCAGCCTGCCTTCGCGAGCGCTTCCTCCGAGCCGTGCATCCGGCTGGACATCAGCGTCTGTCCGCGCACGCGCAGGACGTACTCGTCCCCTCTGCGGACCAGGGTCAGCTCCCCCACGTCCGGAAGGTTCGCGCTCTCGAGTGTCTCCCAGGGCTTCATGGGCACGGCTCTTCGCCCGGAGCCGGCCCGGGGTCAAGCACTCCGCACGACATCTCGTGCCCTCGTGCCGTCGCCTGTGCCCGACGCCAGGGGTCATCCGCATCCATACCCTCGCGAGCCGCCGCCACCGAGCGGCGCGGCCCAGGAGGAGCCCAGACCATGAACGAGCGCGAGGCTTATCTGCAGAAGATGGACGCCGAGAAGCGGCGAATCGATGCGCGAATCGCCGAAGTCGAGGCGCAGTCCGACATCCGCAAGGCGGACGAGGAGGTGAAGGAGCTGCATGGCGTGAAGCAGCGGCGCGAGGCCTTCCGCAGCAAGCTGGAGGAGTGGCGCCAGCGCGGCACGGAGGACTTCGAGCGGGGCAAGAAGGAGCTGCTCCGGGCCTGTGATGACACGAACAAGTCTCTCGTCGACGCGGAGGAGAAGGCGGGCGTGAGGCGCGCGACGTACGAGCGCAAGCGCGAAGCCGAGCTGCGTGAACTTGGCGCCCAGTTCGACGGTTGGGAGGCGAGCATCGCCCAGTCGCGGGCGGAGGACTCGCTGCTCACGAAGCAGGAGCTCCAGTTCCTGCGCGGCTCCTTCAAGAGCACGGGAGATGCCCTGCGTCGCCTGATGTCGGCCAAGGGCGGTGAGTGGTCCACGCTGCGCGGGGAGTACGAGGCCTCCTGGAAGGAGCTGCTGGACAACTCGCGCAAGATTCGCGCGGACGGCGCGGATGCGTCGCAGGCGCCGCCCTCTCCGTCCTGAGTGGACGCGCCGGGACGTGGGGACTCCACCCTCCACGTCCCATGCGGGGAGGAGACGTCCCCCGGTGTGACGCCGGCTGACGCGCGCGACACCCGGGGCATCCTGTCAGCCCCTGAAGCGTGCACGCTACATTGCGTGTCTCCAGGAGAGACATCGCATGGGCGTGTTCGTGCAGGAGTCGCTGTCCACGCGGGACGAGTCACACGCCGCCTCCTCCTCCGGAGCCACCGAGGGAGGAAACTCCCGGACGCGCGCGCTGGGCCAGCTCCAGCAGACCTTTGACGCATCGCCTCGGGTGGTCGCCCAGGCGAAGCAGGCCCAGACGCTCCAGCGCCGTGCCGCTCCGAGCAACGACACCGGACTGCCCGACGGCTTGAAGTCCGGAGTGGAGGCGCTCTCCGGCATGGCGATGGACGACGTGCGCGTCCACTACAACTCGTCCGCGCCCGCGCAGCTCCAGGCCCTGGCGTACACGCAGGGCTCGGACATCCACGTCGCGCCGGGGCAGGAGAAGCACCTGGCCCACGAGGCCTGGCACGTCGTGCAGCAGAAGCAGGGGCGCGTGCGTCCCACGACGCAGCTACAGGGCGAGTCCCTCAACGATGCGCCGGGCCTGGAGTCCGAGGCCGACCTGATGGGTTCGCGCGCCTCGGGCCTGAAGCTGACCGGGCCCACCCTCGACTCCGAGCCCTTTCAGCGCAAGGTCGCTCCCGTCTCGGGCGACACGTCGCTCGAGCCCATCCAGCGCGTGGCGGTTCAATTGGGGATCAACGGGGCGGGGAACATCAACAACGTGAACGTGGGCGGACGCGCGGGCTCCCTGTGGCCCCAGGAGCGTCACCACACCACGCCCTGGCAGACGTACCTGGACACGCTCGACCGGGCGTTGCTCAACCGGAACTTCGCCCAGGCCCTCAACAACATGAACACCCTGGATGGCCACCTGCGGAATCTGCCGGGATGGGACCTGGTCGACAGCCTGGAGGCTGGCAAGCAGGAAGAGGCCGAGGTGGAGATTGACGAGCTGGCGGCCCGACGCGCGGCGGCCAACGCCGCGGCCGCGGGCACACCCGCGCAGGCCTTCGCGATACAGGCCTACGCCCAGCAGTGGATTGTCGTGCGCAGCAAGCTGCCGCTGTCCCAGGCGAACTTCGGAGGTGGCGCGG
>NZ_JABUMQ010000360.1:0-10736 GCF_013336645.1 Myxococcus sp. CA039A
GCCGTCCTCCCCATACACGCCGACCCGGACTTGCCGTAGGGTGCGCCGCCTTGAGCCCCTCCTCGCCCCTTCCCGTGTCCCACGAGCGCGTGCGTGCCATCGACTGGCTGCGCGGCATCGCCGTCCTGTTCATGGTGCAGACGCACTCGCTGGCCCTGCTCACCCCGGAGCTGCGCAAGAGCGCCTGGGTGGGCCGCCTGCTCAAGGTCGACGGCCTGGTCGCCCCCGCGTTCATCTTCTCCGCGGGCTTCGCGCTCGCGCTCGTCATGGTGCGCAGCGCCGCCAGTGGCCAGTTGCGCGAGCGCGTGCCCAAGAACTTCCGCCGCACCTGCGAGGTCCTCCTGGTGGCCTCCCTGGTCAACTGGGCGTGGTTCCCGCTGCTGAGCGAGCCCAAGTGGCTCTTCCGCATGGACATCCTCCAGTGCGTGGGCGTGTGTCTGCTCCTCATGCTGCCGGTGGCCGCCGCGCTGGCGCCCCAGCCTCGCGTGCTCGCCGGCGTGAGCCTGTCCCTGGCCTTCATCGTCTTCGCCGTGTCACCCCTGGGTGAACACGTGCCCGAGCCCTGGGCCACGCTGACGAAGAAGTCCTCCTTCGCGCCCTTCCCCCTGCTGCCGTGGATGGGCTTCGCGTGGTTGGGCGCGTTCGCGGGAACACTCGCGGGCGCCTGGGGCCGACGTCCGCTGGCCCTGGCGCTGCTCCTGCTCGTCGCGGTGGGTGCCATCGGCGCGGCGTCGGGAGACTTCCTCTTCCAGCTCTACCCGCACCACCGCTTCTTCGTCGCCAACCCGTCGAACTCCGCGGCGCGCTTCGCGTGGGTGTGCGCCGTGCTGCTCGGATTGATGGGGCTGGAGGCCCGGGTGCCCGCGGGCCATGCGCCCTCACGGCTGCGGCGGTTCATCGAGGTCTTCGGGACCTCGTCGCTCTCCGCCTACTTCTTCCACGAGATGCTGCTGTTCTACCGGCTTGGCGGCGTCTTCTCCTTCCAGCGCTTCTGGGGAGACCGCAGCGGCTGGGGCCAGTACTGGCTGCTCACCGCGGTGCTCATCGTCGCCACATGGCTCTTGTGCCTGGCGTGGGACCGGCTGGAGCACCGGGTGAGAATGGCGCTCCAGTCCCTGAGCAAGAGGCTGCGCCCCGCCGTTCCTCAGTGAGCGTCGGTGGACAGGCGCTCGAACGCGGCGATGACCTCCGGCGGCGCCTGGACCAGCTCGATGAGGACCCCCTCGCCACCGTAGGGGAACTGCTCGTTGCCCTTGGGGTGAACGAAGCAGATGTCGAAGCCCGCGGCGCCCTTGCGGATGCCTCCGGGGGCGAAGCGCAGGCCCTGCTGCTCCAGCCACTTCACCGCGACGGGCAGGTCATCCACCCACAGGCCCACGTGGTTGAGCGGCGTCTCGTGGACCCGGGGCTTGCCCTCCGGGTTGATGGGCTGCATCAGGTCCACCTCCACCTTGAAGGGCCCCGCACCGGCGGTGACGATGTCCTCGTCCACGTTCTCCCGCTCGCTGCGGTAGGTGCCGTGAGGCGTCAAGCCCAGCAGGTCCACCCAGAGTTTGCGGAGCGGGCCCTTGTCGGCGCCGCCGATGGCGATCTGCTGGATGCCCAGGATTCGGAAGGGTCTCGAGGTCTGCATGGGCCCGGAACCTACCGGGAAAAATCGCGGGAATAGACCCATTTGTCAGGTCGTGCGTTTCGATGCGGCGCCTGTTGATTCCGTCCCCCGGAGAACACATGTCCCAGACCTTCCTGAAGCGCCGTTTGAGCCAGTGGGGAAGTGCCCTGCTCGTCGCCTGTGTCCTGCCCGCCTGCATGTCCATGGACGAGCGCCAGACCCTGACGGCCCCCGAAACGCGCTCCACCCCACGAACCCACGCCACCGCGAAGCCGGCCCCGCCTCCGAGCGCCGCGCCCCAGGACTTCGCCGCCGCCGAGGGCGACGACGCCAGGGCCACGGCCGAGTCCCCGGCGCCTCGCGAGGACCGGGCCAGGAAGGCGCCGCGAGGCATCGACGCGGAGCTGCGTGAAGAGCCTGCTCCCGAGCCCCTCATGGTCGCGCCCGCCACGGGTGCGATGGGCGGCGCGGTGGCCAATGGCGTCATCGGCCGTGCCCAGGGCGCGGAGATGGCGAAGCCGTCCCGGATGGCTCCCAAGAAGCTCGAGGCCAGCGCGCGCCTCACGGATAAGGACGTGGACGGCTCGGACGCCCACGCGGGTCCGCAGGGCAACACCTTCGAGGCCTGGAAGCCCAACACCTTCACCGAGACGAGCAAGGACCCGCTGTCCACCTTCGCCGCGGACGTGGACACCGCGTCGTATACGGTGGCCCGCCGCTACCTCCAGAACGGCAACCTGCCGCCCTCCTCCGCCGTGCGCGTCGAGGAGTTCGTCAACTACTTCAAGTACCGCTACGCCCCGCCGGAGACGGGGGCCTTCACCGTGCATCTGGAGGCCGCGCCGTCGCCTTTCGACACGAAGCGCCACTTCGTGCGCGTGGGCGTGCAGGGCAAGGTCGTCTCGCGCTCACAGCGTAAGCCGGCGCACCTGGTGTTCCTGGTCGACACCAGCGGCTCCATGGCGTCCCAGGACAAGCTGCCGCTCGCCAAGGAAGCCATCAAGATCGCCGTGAAGAACCTCAACGAGAACGACACGGTGGCCATCGTCACCTACGCGGGCTCCACGCGGGACGTGCTGGCGCCCACGCCGGCCACGGACGTCAAGAGCATCCACGCCGCGCTGGACGCGCTCCAGTCCGGGGGCGGCACCGCCATGGGCTCCGGCATGGAGATGGCCTACAAGCACGCGGTGAAGAAGGCCTCCGGCAAGGTGGTCTCCCGCGTCATCGTCCTCACCGACGGCGACGCCAACATCGGCCCCACGCTGAGCCCGCAGGCCATGCTGGAGAGCATCCACAAGTACGTGGCCGAGGGCGTCACCCTCACCGCCGTGGGCTTCGGCATGGGCAACTACCGCGACGACATGATGGAGAAGCTCGCGGACAAGGGCAACGGCAACTGCTTCTACGTGGACAGCTACAAGGAAGCGAAGAAGGTCTTCGAGACGCAGCTCACCGGCACGCTGGAGGTCATCGCCAAGGACGTGAAGCTCCAGGTGGAGTTCAACCCGCTCGCGGTGCGTCGCTACCGCCTGTTGGGCTACGAGAACCGGGACGTGGCGGACAACGACTTCCGCAACGACAAGGTGGACGCGGGTGAGATTGGCGCGGGCCACAACGTCACCGCGCTGTACGAGGTGGAGCTGGTGAAGGACGCCAAGGAGTCGCTCGCCACCGTGCGTGTGCGTGCCAAGGCGCCCAACGGCACCGAGGCCGCCGAGCAGTCCTTCCCCTTCACGCGCTCCTTGCTGCGCGCGTCGCTGGAGGCCGCCTCGCCCGACTTCCGCTTCGCCGTGGCCGTCGCCTCCACCGCGGACATCCTCCGAGGCAACCCGGCCGCCGAGGGCTGGAGCCTGGCCACCGCGCAGAAGCTCGCCGAGGGCGCCGCCGCTGGAGACGCTGACCGCAACGAGTTCGTGAAGCTGGTGTCGCAGGCTCGCGCCCTGTCCGGCGCGTCCGCCCGCGGCGAGTAAGCAGACCCAAGCAGGTTGCAGGGGGAATGGGGTGGAAGGCCCGGGGGGCGCCTTCCACCCCATTATTTTTTCCGGCGAGCCTCCCGGACGCGATCAGTACGCGACGACGGTGGGCGGCGTGGTGCTGGTGAAGAAGTCCGGGAACGTGGCGATGTAGTGACTACCGCTGCCCGTTTCTCCCCCGATGCGACCCGTCTTGCCTCCGCTCACGGTGAGCGTCGTCCCGTCGGCTTCGAGGAATGGGACTCCCGAGGTGATGTTGCCGGTGCCCAGGTACACGGCCAGCCCTGTCTTCCGGACAACAGTCATCGTCGCCGGGTCGACATGGCTGATGCCAAGCGTGCTGGGAGAGCTGCCACTGACACTCTGCTTCTTCACGTAGGTGGCGACCACCCCCTGGTCGTTGGCCACCAGTGACAGGGCGGGGAGGTAGTTGACAGACGTGTCGAGATTGATTTCGGAGGGTGGCAGGTAGCAGAACTCAATCACCTGCCGCCTCAAGACGATTCGATAGTTCGGCGGGAACCCTCCCGTCGACACCGCCGTGAGGATGAGGAGACAGCCGTCGTACGTCACGGAAGTCGCGGCGGCTTCACTCGAGGCGAAGACGTCTTCCGTCGCTCCCGGGGAGGGCTCTCCACCACACGCGGAAAGGACCACCGCCACACAAAGACAGACAGCGCGCCTGAAGAACTTCATGACGTGACGACCCCCTGTTCGTTTGAAAGCGGCGACACGCTAACAGCCCTGCAAGTCATTGCAGCGACATTTCCGTGAGTGTGGGGTGGGCACGGCGCGGACACGTTGCGGTATCCTTCGGGCCGTATGCGCCCATCCCACCTGCCCTCCCGCCTCCTGCTCGTTCCCATGGCCACCCTCTTCCTCGCGTGTGGAGGATGCGGTGATGACCCCAGCGGAGGAGGCGTCCCCCTGGGTGAGGAGCAGAAGGGCATCGCCACGTACTACGACGCCACCGGCGCGGGGAACTGCAGCTACGACGCCAGCCCGGATGACTTGATGGTCGCGGCGATGAACACCCCGCAGTACGCGAACAGCGCGGCATGTGGCCAGTGCGTGGACATCAAGGGGCCCAGCGGCAACGTGCGGGTGCGAATCGTGGACAGGTGCCCGGAGTGCGAGGCCGGTCACCTGGACCTCAGCCGGCAGGCCTTCGCGAAGATCGCCGAGATGCGCCTGGGCCGCGTGGACATCACCTGGAAGGTGGTCTCCTGCGACGTGGCCGGCGGCCTGGAGTACCACTTCAAGAACGGCAGCAACCCGTGGTGGACCGCCATCCAGGTGCGCAACCACCGGGTGCCCATCTCCAAGCTGGAGTGGCGTCGCGGCGACGGCGCGTGGAAGGACGTCCCGCGCGAGGACTACAACTACTTCGTCAACGGCGACGGCATGGGCGAAGGCTCCTTCACCGTGCGCGTGACGTCGACCACCGGCGAGCAGGTGGAGGACACCCTGCCCCGCGTGCTGGACAACGACACCTTCGAGGGCTCCGCCCAGTTCCGCTGACGCGGGGCCGCTTTCGCACCGGCCGAGGCTCGACACACCATCGAGCCCCGGCCGCGAAAGCTCCGAGCGACTACCGACGCAGCATGGAGCGCAGCAGCTCCAGCGCCTCGGTGACGTTCTGCCAGACCTGGAGCGACTTGACGTTCTCACCCTCGCCCTGCACGGCGCGACGGGAAGCCCGCTCCAGAGGCAGCAGCACGCCCTCCACCAGCTCTATCTGCCGGCTCAGCTCCGCCGGAGACGGCCCTGCCACGGCGGCCCGCTGGAGCGCCTCCGCCGGCATCTGCGCGGACACGTTCACCGGTCGGTCCGCGAGCGCGGCGAGTGCCCGCGAGAGCTGCTCCATGTACGGCCCGAAGTCCTGGGCCGGGGCCTGCTGCACCACGGGCGCCTGGGCGGACGTCGCCACCCGTTCAGTCAGCGCCTTGAGGAGCTGCGCCATGTGCTTGAGGTATGGCGCCAGGTCCGTCGCCGGCGCGGGCGCGGCCACCGGCAGAGGCGGCGGACTGTCCTTCGCCTCGCGCCCCACCTTCGCCACTTCCAGCACCGCGTCGCGCAGGGCCTCCAGGTAGGGCAGCGCCTCGGCCGTCGGGTCCTCGTTCCGGTCCGCGGAGGCCTGCTGCACCTGGGTGGCCGCGTTCGCCACCGCATCGCGCACCGCGCCGAGCTGTTCTTCGATTCCACTGAGCTGACCGGTGACGCGCGCCACGGGGTCGTCCTCCTTGCCCCCCATGCGCTTGACGCGCGCGAAGCCCTGCTTGATGTCCTCCCACCGCTTCGCCTTCTCCGGCGTCAGGCGGCCGCGCATCTCCGCCAGCTTGAGCAGGTTCTGCTCCGCCGCCGTGGTGAGCGTCTGGGATTCGCCCTGGTAGTGGTCGTCGACGAGCCGCTCCAACTCCGCGTCCGTCATGGCCGCGACCAGCTTCTCCGACAGCTTGTTCATGTTGCGGTAGGAGCCCTGGAGCTTGAAGGCGGGCTCCGCGCGGAAGCGCTCGTCCTGCGCCGCCGAGGCGATGTACTGCATGTTCACCTTCAGCAGCACCGACTGCACCCGGAACATCCGCTGGAAGATGGCGATGATCTCCTGCAGCTCCGCCGCCGCGTAGCCGTGCTTCAGCTCGCCCGCGGGCACCTCCTCGCCCTGCGCCATGCGAAGCAGTCGGTGCGTGTCCGCCGCGTCGCGAGTGGCCAGCGGCGCCGTCACCGGGTTGGAGGTCAGCGCGTTCTCCAGATAGCTCAGCGCGAACAGGTGCTCCTTGCCGTCGAGAATCTCACCCAGGTTGTAGGTGTCCGCGCGGTTGGCGAGCATGTCCGGAATGCGGAAGCGCTCCCCCGTCTCCGTGTAGGGATTGCCGGCCATGACCACGCAGAACTTCTTGCCGCGCAAGTCATAGGTGCGCGTCCGGCCGTTCCACACGCCCTCCACGCGGCGCTGGCCGTCGCAGAGCGAGATGAACTTCTGGAGCAGCTCCGGGTCCGTGTGCTGGATGTCGTCGAGGTAGAGCATCACGTTGTTGCCCATCTCGAAGGACAGGTTGATGCGCTCGACCTCCTGCCGCGACGTGGCGTTGGGCGCCTCCGCCGGGTCCAACGACTTCACCGAGTGGCCCAGCGCGGGGCCGTTCACCTTGACGAAGGTGAGGCCCAGCCGGCTCGCCACGTACTCCATCAACGTCGTCTTGCCGTAGCCCGGCGGAGACATGAGCAGCAGCATGCCCATGCGGTCCGTGCGCTTGCCCTCGCCCGCCGCGCCGAGCTGCTTGGCGAGGTTGGCGCCGATGAGCGGCAGGTACACCTCGTCGATGAGGCGGTTGCGCACGAACGACGACAGCACCTTCGGCGTCAGCTCCTCCAGGCGCAGCTTGCGGCGCTCGCGCTCCAGCAAGTCCCGCAGCAGTCCACGGTACGTCTGGTATTGCGGCACGCGGAGCTGACGGAACTCGCCCAGCCGCGCCAGGAACTCGTCCAGGCGCAAGGACAGCTTCCGGTCGTGCACGCGCGGGTGACTGCCCAGAAGCCCCGTCACCTCGGCCGCCGTCAGAGCGCCCGCGGGCTCGCGGTCCAACTTGCGCTCGGTGAGCAGCAGCACCGCCGTCTCCAATGCGAAGTAGCCCGCGTCACCGGGGCCCCCGTCGCGCTGGGCCAGATACGCCTCCACCCACGCCTTGGCGATGAGCAGCCGCGAGGACAGGTCCTTCTCCAGTCCGCGCAGATCCTCCTCGAAGGCGGTCCGGGTGCCCTGACGCTCCAACTGCGCCAGGAACGCGTCCCGCAGCACCACCGCCTCGCCGCTCGTGGTGAAGCGAGGGCGATCCACCGCCAGCTCCTCCACGAGGTAACGTCCCGCCTGACGAGCCTCCGCAGGCGAGTGCGCAAGCCCCTGCGCCTTGAGGAACGCCTCCACGGCCTCCCCCAACGCGAGCCCCAGCTCGGACAGGCTTCCGACCGAGGAGAACGTCTGACGCAGCCGAGCGAGGCTCCGCGCCCGACGGTGCAACAGCGTCCGCGCGCCCTCGTCGGAGTCGAAGGCCCAATACAGCGAGGCCCACGCGCGAGGCACCGGCGCGAAGCGCAAGAGGCCCGCGCCCTGGTGCAGCGTCAGCAGCTTCTCCAGCACCGCCGCCGCGTCCACGTCATGCACGCCGCGCTCGTAGCCTTCATCGAAGCGGTCCGCCGCGTAGGTGCGCACCCGCTCCAGCAGCGTGCCGGCGATCACCGCCTCATGCAGCGCGGACAGCGTCAGCCCACCCTTGCCGTCCTCCGCGTCGGAGAGGATGCAGGAGGCCAGGTACTCCACGCGGTACACGTCCCGCGTCTCGGAGACCAGGTGCTGCTCCCAGAGGCCCTGGTGCTTGAGCAGCTCCGGGTCTTCCAACTTCTGTGCGTAGTCGGAGCCGGTGAGCTGGAGATAGAGCGCACCGTCTCTCGGAACCAGCGTCAGGTCCAACGGCTGCGTGTTGACGTTGAAGCGGTAGGTGCCCAGCTTGATGAGGGAGTCGCCGTCCGCGAACAGGTCCTGCTTGTCGCGCAGGGCCCGCAGCGCGTCCTGCTTGGCGGACTTGAGCCGCGACAGCACTTCGTCCGAGCGCACGCTGTCCTGGAGTCCCAGGAGCTGCTCGGAGAGCTGCCGCAGCTTGAGGATCATCGCGTCGGTGGCGAAGTACCCGTTCAGCTCGTCGTCCGACTTGAACGACTTGGAGCGGCGCTGCACGCCCTGGAGGATGCGCTCCGCGGCGCCGAAGAGGCTCTGGGCCCGGCGCTGCCGCTCATCCACGAGCGTCTGCTTGCGAGCGCCGAACGCCTCCAGCAGCTCCTCGCGCTTCTGGGTGATCTGCCCCAGGAACTCGTCGAACTCACCGAAGCGCCCTTCCAGCTCCTCCAACTGCACCGTGAGACGCGACAACCCCTCGTCGCACTTCTCCGGCAGGTCCGCCTGGGCCAGCGCGTTCTCGATGGCCTGCCCCAGCAGCTTGAACTGGGCGCCGAACTCCGCGCGCTTCTCCCGGCTGGACAGCTCCTTGCGCTTGGCCGCGAGGCTCGCGCGCACGCGGTTGAGCCGGCCGAACAGCTCGGAGATGCCCTCCAGGATGCGGGCGCGCGCCAGCGGGTCTCCCACCTGGAGACCACCCACGACTTCACCCAGCACCGTGAGGCCCTGGGCCGTCTTCTCGATGTCCTCGCCCAGCGGCGCCAGCTCCACCGTCGTCTTCACCGGCTCCAGCTTCGCGAGCAGCTCGTCCAGGCGCGCGGCCAGGGGCTGAAGCGCCTCTCCCTTCTGGAGGAAGTCCACACAGCCGGAGCTGGTGTTGTCGGACGCCTCCACCACCGCCTTCTCCAGGGCATCCACGCGCCCCAGGTCCATGTAGCGGATGTCCTTCAGCGTGATGAGGTGCCCGCGCTGCTGACGCAGCTCCGCCAGCACGTGCATGAACTCCTCGGCCGAGGTGAGCAGCTCCGGCTGCACGCGTCCCAGCAACTTCGTCTGCGCCTTCTCCGCCTCGGCCAGCGACTCGGACGCGCGCTTCTGGAGGGCGAGCACCTTCTCGAACTCATCGATGATGAGCTCGGACGTGCGGCGCAACAGCTCCACGGGCTCCTGCAGGCCCGTCTCCGCGTGGCCCAGCCAGTAGTACGCATCCAGCGCGCGCGTGGCGGCGGCGACCAGGTCCTCGTACGTGCGGCGGTTGGGCTTGTCCGTCTTCGCGATGCGCTGGAGCGTCAGCGAGTCGGAGATGCCTCGCACCAGCTCCGCGTTGCCCACCTTGCCCAGATAGCCGGGCGCCGTGGGTGCCGCCGCCGCGTGCTCGTCCGACACGAAGGGCGTCTGCCACACCTGCATCGGGTGAACCCGCGTGGGCTCCTGCGACGTCTCGCGGAAGACCACCAGCCCGCCGTCCGCGAAGAGGCTGTAGCCATTGCACACCAGCGGGTTCTGCACCTCCTTGCGCACCAGGTTGTACGGGAAGAGCAGGTACCGGCCCTCCTCGCGCTGGTGGAAGATGTAGAGGACGTCTTCGCCGTTGGGCGAGCGGATGACGTGCTTGAACTCCATCCCCGAACCGGTGGCGTCACCGTCGAAGACCTTGTAGTCGCCCGTCTGGAGGTAATAGCCCCCGGGGAAGATGATGCCCTGGTCCTCGGGCAGTCGGATGCAGGCCTGACCGATGGCGTCGATTCGCACCACGTGCTGCGTGCGCGAGTTGAACACCAGGTAGCGCCAGGCCTTCTCGCGGAAGGGCAGCACCCGGATGAGGATGAGCGTCCCCACCCGGGCCCAGGCGAACCG
Organism: Myxococcus sp. CA039A; assembly: GCF_013336645.1. Taxonomy (NCBI): domain Bacteria; kingdom Pseudomonadati; phylum Myxococcota; class Myxococcia; order Myxococcales; family Myxococcaceae; genus Myxococcus; species Myxococcus sp. CA039A. Next base: position 9,896 of record NZ_JABUMQ010000360.1, read on the forward strand.
CGCGTCGTCCAGCGACTGGTTCGCGTCCTCCACCGGCTCGCTGTAGATGCCCAGGCCGGACGAGGTGTTGTTCTCCACCTTGACGGTGAGGTCGCCCTTCACCGTCTCCACGAACACCTGATCCAACACGTTGACGTGCGGGTGCTGGCCCAGCACGTAGTTCTCGCGCGTGGCCACCGTCCACTCGAAGTCGTGGGACGGGGGGAAGACGTGGTCCTTCTCGCCCTGGTTGTCCAGGTAGGTGGCGCGGCCCTCGGTGTCCAGGTTGAAGCGGAACACCTTGAGGTCTCGCGCCGTCTGGCCCGTCTGGAAGATGGCCAGGAGCCGCGCGTCCTTGCGCCTCAACTGCAGGAGCTTCGCGTCCTTGTAGTACCGGTACAGCTCGCTGAAGTCCTTGACGAAGCGCGGGTCGGCCAGGAACCCGCCGGCTTCCGTGTGCGGCACGGCGGACAAATCAAACCCGTCGGCCGTCTTCTCGAACCGGTGCAGCGAGAAGACATCCGCGACGGACGTCTCCTTCTTCAACCCGATGAAGACGTTGTAGCCAAAGAGCAGGTACTTGCCGACGCTGACGATGTCGCGCGCCACGCAGTTGTTCTCGGTGCGCACCCTCTCGTTGCCGGTGACCGCCAGCTCCGAGCCGCCGAAGAACGCCTTGCGCCGCGCATTGAGGTCGTTCGCCTTCGCGCCCAGCACGTCCGCCTGTGCCAGCAGGCGCGTCCGGATGACCTCGTAGCTGCCCCCCTCAAGCGCCGCCTCGCCCGTGGGCGCCGCGCCCTTGCCACCGTCAGTTGCCATGAGTGCTCACCGGAAAGTTTCGCGGGGACCCCGCCCCCGCCCC
>NZ_JABUMQ010000361.1:0-10508 GCF_013336645.1 Myxococcus sp. CA039A
GGGTGGAGGAAGGGGCTCCGGCTCGGGTGGCGGGGTGAACAGACCAGCGAGCTCCGGCACATCCGCGCCGCGCTTCCAGTCCGCCATGCCCTGCTGCCAGAAGAAGCTGCGGCCACTGATGGTGCCAGTGGCGACGAGCTCCCGGAGCGCCCCCTCGTCGAGGGGGCCTTCCTGCTTGTTGCGCACCATCACGAACCAGGGCGAACCGGTGGCCCGCAGGGGTGCGGCACGCGTGGGCTCATCGTCCCAGGGCGTTTGAAGCGCGGCGGGTGGCGCCTTGGCCAACGCGGGCGCGGCGGTGACGGGCGCGGCGGCGGGCTCGGCCAGGGAGCGCTCTTGCGCTCTCAGCCGCTCCACGTCCGCGAGCGACACCACGCGGGTGCTCTCCTCTTCGGCGGGTCCTTCGACGGTGATGACGTTCTGGCAGTTCTTGCAACGGACCTTGACCGTCTTGCCGCGGACTTTTTCGTCCGCAATGGAGTACCGCTTCTGGCAATTGTCGCAGGTGAAGTTCAAGGGGAGCGTCCGGCTCACTGAGGGGAGACTGGGTTCTGGATGCTACCGCTAGAAATCTCCCGCGCAAACCATCGGTTGACTCCGTCTTGCGCGCCAACTATGCAGCCGCCCTCTGTCTTCTCTCGGCCTTATTCAGAAGGTGGCGAATGCCGGCGAAGGACCTCGGATCGAAGTTCGTCTGCTACAAGTGCCAGACGAAGTTCTACGACATGAAGAAGCCTGACCCGCTGTGCCCCAAGTGCGGCGCGGACCAGCGGGAAAGCCCTGCTCTCAAGCCCCAGCCCGAGGGACGACGCGGACGCTTGGCCGCCGCCCCGAAGGTCATCGAACCGATTGAACCCGAAGAGCCCGCCGCCGCGAGCGAGGAAGAGGAAGAAGACCTCGACTCGTTCGACGACGACGAGACCGCGACCGCGGAAACCGAAGAAGAAGAAACCTGAGTCGTGGGGTTGTAGGGACTCCCTGGCATTCGCCGGGAGTCCCTGCGCCTCGGTGGTACCCACGAGGCCTTGAAGCGAGGCGCGCCCGTCAAGGGGCGCCGCCAGGGCTCCGTTCAGCGTGACGCTTCGGCTCCGCTCAAGTCCCTGACGCCAGCGACAACTCCATCAGCGCACGGCGGATCTGCTCGTAGAGGCCAGGCCCCATTTCCTGCATCCCCACCGGCCGGACTTCCTTGCGGGTCGGCTCCTGGTGGGTGTGTGCCTGGCTCGTCAGAGTCGTTCGCTTCTTGGCCTGCTGCATGACTCGGCCCCCCTCTCGTGGTGTTGCTCGCCAGTATTGTAGCAATTTTTCGGCCGCAGCGGAAATGAAATCCGGATCACCCACGCCTCGACATGTAGAACGCGCAGCGCCGAAAAACTTCCAGACTCTTTTGATACAGGCCTGAGCGGGCCAGCTACTTCAGGTCTCCTACCGCCCAGGACTGCTCCACCTCGACGACCTCTCCGGCGCGGACATTCACGGTCTGCTCGGCCTGGGGCAGCCGCTCGTGCCAGAGGACGAGGGTGTGGGTGCCCTCGGGGACCTCCAGGCGGAAGCGCCCTTCCGGGCTGGTGGTGGCGAAGTACGAGTGGTCGAAGGTACGCACCACCGCGCGCATCCACGGGTGGATGTCACAGCGGATGGGCACCACACCCGGCTCCGCGGGGAGCGGCTTGCGGGTCGTCATCCCCTCCAGCGGCATGGCCACGTTGAAGAAGGAGCGGTTGGAGCCGGAGGCGGCGCGCACGTTGTGCACGAGCGGATCAGAGTTTCGCAGCGTCAGGGTGCCGCCTGCCCGGGCGGCCAGGACGGGCGGCTCGTAGACGCACTTCTTCTGGTCCAGCACGGGGTCGGCCGGGAGGCTCGCCGGTGCGGGGAGGCCGGCGCCGGACTTGAGGGAAACCACTGTGTGGGCGAGTGCCCCTTCGGCGCCGACGACGAGGGAGCGGTCCTCCGCCTGCTCGCCGCATACGGACACGACGGTGCCGGTGGTGGGCGACAAGGTGGGGGCCGGGGGCGTGCCCGTGAGGCGAACGCGACCCTCGATGACACCCCACTTCACGTCGGCGGCAGGGCGCGCGGGCGAGGGAGCCGTCGGCGCGGGAGCGACGGGGGCCGAGGGAGGGGGCGTCTCGCGGCAGGCGGAGACGAGCGCGAGGAGGAGCAACGGGCGATGAAAGGTGGCGCGGAGCACGTGCCCGGTCTAACGGGTGCGTGAAGCTCTTTCAAATGGCGAGGAGCAATCCAAGGGCCCAGGGGATGACTCATGGTCCATTTGGGCGTTGGACCCTTATCACCCTTGTTGGTAGAAGAGCGCGCGGCCGTACACGGTGCGGCTCTGTGGGAGGCAGCAACTTTGCGGGAGAAATTGAAGGCGCTGGCGGAGCTTCAGAATGTGGACCTGGAGGTCGCATCGCTCCGGAAGGCCGCGGACGTCCACCCCCGTCAGATTGCCGAGTTGGAGCGGGAGTTGGGCGTAGCTCGCAGCGCCATCGAGGCTGAGCGCGCGCGTGTCACTGACATGGAGCGACAGAAGGCGGAGCGCGAGCAGAACATCACGGACGAGAAGGACAAGGTGAAGAAGTGGGAGGCGCGGCTGAGCGAACAGCGCTCCACCCGCGAGTACTCCGCCCTCGCCCGTGAAATCGATATCGCCAAGAAGGCCAACCTGACGATGGCTGAGGAGCAGGTGGAGCTGATCAAGCAGCTCGGCCTGGCTCGCGAGGCCCTCAAGGGGAAGGAGGCCGACTTCGGAACGAAGCAGCAAGGCCTCTCGGCGCGAATGGCGGAGCTGCGAGGCAAGCTGGGCGAGTCCGAGGCGCAGGTGAAGACGCTCGAGGGCCGTCGCTCGGGTGTCGCGAGCGCCGTCGATTCGAACCTGCTGCGGCGCTACGAGGTCATCCGCAAGAAGAAGCTGCCCGCGCTGGTCGGCGTGGTGGCGGGGACCTGCCAGGGCTGCAACATGAACGTGCCCCCGCAGCTCTACAACAACCTGCGCACCTCGCTGGGCACGGACGTCTGCCCGTCCTGCAACCGCATCATCTACGCGGTGGAAGCCCTCCAGGAAACACCCGCGGCGGCGAAGTAGGCCGCGATGCCCGCACCGTCCCTCGTCGACATCCTCCGCCACATCGCGCGTGAGGAGCCGCTCTCGTCGACGGTGCGCACCTTCCGCGGACTCACGCGGGAGCGACTGGGTCAGCTTCTCGACGAAGCCGCCACCCGTCTGGGCCCTCCCTCGAGGGCCGACGACGGAGTGACGGCGACCTCGGCTCCCGCCTCGACAGCGGTGGAGCCGTCCCCTCCTTCCGAGCCGCTTCCTCGCGTGCGCGTCTATTCGGACGGCGCCGCGAGAGGAAACCCCGGGCCCGCGGGCGCGGGCGCGGTGGTGACGGACCCCGAAGGCCACGTGGTGGCGCGACTGGGCCGCTTCCTCGGGACGCAGACGAACAACTCCGCCGAGTACCAGGGGCTCCTGCTGGGCCTGAAGCACGCGAAGTCGATGGGCGCGCGCGAGGTGGACGTCTACGCCGACAGCGAGCTGCTCATCCGCCAGCTCGGTGGGCAGTACCAGGTGAAGAGCATGACGCTGAGGCCCCTCTTCGAGGAGGCGCGGCGGCTGCTGGGACTTTTCACCAAGGTGAAGCTCCACCACATCCCCCGCGCGAAGAACGCCGAGGCGGACGAGATGAGCAACCGCGCCATCGACGAGCGGATGTAATCCCCCAAGCCTCGCGAACCCCCTGGAGTGGACCGCTGTCCCGAGCCTGTTGTAAGGGACAGGTGCCGGAGTGGTCCGGGTGAACGCCGGCCACCGCAGTCACGGGTGGCGGGAGGAAAGTCCGGGCTCCATAGGGCAGGGTGCTGGCTAACAGCCAGTCGAGGCGACTCGCAGGAAAGTGCCACAGAAAACAGACCGCCTGTTCCCGCAAGGGGGCGGGTAAGGGTGAAACGGTGCGGTAAGAGCGCACCGCGTCTGGGGTGACTCAGACGGCACGGTAAACCCCACCTGGAGCAAGAGCCAATAGGAGCGCGTCCCCGCTGTCCGGGGGACAGGGATTGCCCGTCCCATGCGTTCGGGTTGCTCGCTGATGAGGCCCCTGGGTAACCAGGGCCCTAGATGAATGTTCATCGCCCGTTCCGAAAGGGGCGGGGACAGAACTCGGCTTACAGGGCCACTCCGGCGCTTTTCCTGTTCGCACAATGCCCCGCTCGTCTCCCAGCCCCCTCCCCTGGGGGTGGTCAGGTGGGCGGGAGGTCCGCTGCGCTGCCCTGCCCGTCTTGTGGGCAGTGAACAGCGCGCCAACCTTCGTCATGACGTTCCCGCGAGGCTCCACCTCGAGCTCTCCCCAGGCAGGCCGCGGGGGCCCGAGCGGCGCCAGGTGGAACGCCAGCCTCGAGGGCCCCATGGCGGAGCAACCAACGAAGGGCCCGCCCGCTCGGCGGGCGGCGATGAGCCTCTGGGCGGTCAGCGCGCTCGGAATCGGCTCCATGGTGGGAGCCGGCATCTTCGCGCTGCTGGGACAGGCCGCGCTGCTCGTCGGCCCGAAGACCTGGCTCGCGTTCGCGCTCGCGGGAGTCGTCACCCTCTTGTCCGGCTACTCCTACGCCAGGCTCAGCTCGCGCTACCCCAGCTCCGGCGGCATCACCCTCTTCTTCGAGGAAGGCTTCGGACGAGGGCTCGTCTCCGGGACGCTCTCGCTCATCTACCTCGTCACCCTGGCCATCAGCATCGCCATGGTGGCCAAGACGTTCGGAGCCTACGCCACCCGCCTCTTCCTCCCGAGCGGAGGACACCTCTGGTTCAGCATCTTCGGCTCGGCCATCGTCATCCTGCTGTCGGTCCTGAATGCCGTCGGCTCGGGTGCGGTGGGCAAGGCGGAGGTCGCCCTCGTGTCCATCAAGCTCGTCATCCTGGGCGGCCTGCTCGCCGTGGGCATCTACTCCATGACCCAGGGCGGAACGCAGCACCTGAACTCGCACCCCCACCTGGGGCTCACCGCCCTCGTCTCGAGCGTGGGGCTGTGCTTCTTCGCGTATTCGGGCTTCGGAATGATGGCCAACGCCGCGTCGGATGTGGCCAATCCCAAGAAGACCATTCCCCAGGCCATCTTCCTGGCCATCGGCGTGGTGACGGTGCTGTACGTGGGGCTCTCCGTGACAGTCCTCTCCCTGGTGCCCCCCGCGGAGCTCGCCCGTGACGCGGACACCGCCGTGGCCCAGGCGGCGCGGCCCGTGCTCGGCTCCGCGGGGTTCACCATCGTCGCGCTCGGGGCCTTGCTCGCCACCGCGTCGGCCATCAACGCCACGCTCTTCGCCGCCCTCAACGTGTCGTCCGCGCAGGCTCGCGCCGGCCAACTCCCCCAAGCCTTCAGCACACCCCTCAAGGGCAAGAGCACGAAGGGCTTCATGTGGGGCGTGGTCGCCATCCTGGTGATGGTCAACACCATGAGCCTGGGCGCCATCGCCAATGTCGCCAGCGCGACCTTCCTCATCTGTTACATGGCGGTCCACGTCGCGTGCTGGAAGCTCGCGCGCCAGACGGGAGCCTCGCGCGCCGTCATTGGCGTGGGCGCGACACTGATGGGAGTCGTCCTCATCACCTTCCTCGTCAGCTCCGCGAAGACCCAGCCGCTCTCGCTCGTCCTCACCGTCGTCGCCGTCGCGGGCAGCGCGCTCGTCCAGTGGCTCATCCAATCGCATCACCACGGCCTGCCGCACTCCCGCGCGCGCTGACAGGCCCGCACGCGCGACCTCCGCGCGGGGAAGAGGGCGGCCCGCTTTCCAACATCGGGCAAGACTCCCTAGCTGGGATGACTGGCACCAGCGGGTCCCTACGTTTTCAGCCACTTCGCCGTGGCGGCAACGGACCCGATGACCTCTTCAGTCCCTTCACAGCAGTTCCCTGGTCGCGGCGTCGCCATCGCGCTGATGGCGTCACTGAGCACCCTCGCCTGGGACGCCCAGGCCCAGGAGTCCTCCTCCACGAGCCAGGACGCGAAGACAGACACGTCCTCCGCTGCCCTGTCGCCTGGTGAGGAGCTGGCGCTCCCGGAGCTGCCCTTTCTCGACCTGAAGCTCCCCTCCAACACCCAGGCCTTCGCCCCTCGCCCCGACCACGCGGTCTTCGACACGACACTGCCCGGTTACTTCCGGATTCCGAGCACGAAGGTCTTCCTGAAGCTCGGCATCGGCGCCACCACCGCGTTCACCGTCAGCTCCAAGCTCCTGGGCACGCCCACCTGGTTCACCACGTCCGCCATCCCCGTGCGCGGACAACCCTTCTTCCACTCTCCGGGCACCCACACGACAGCCACCGCCAACCCGTCCGACATCTCGCTGGAGATGCGCGGCAAGACGGAGCTGGGGCCGATGCGGCTGCTCTTCACCACGAGCTTCGCCCAGGCGCAGCCCACCTTCGGCTTCCACCCGAACTACGTCTACGCGCAGTTGGGCGGCGTCCTGGCGGGCTTCACCGATTCGACCTTCGCGGACGTCGATGCCTATCCGAGCACCCTCGATTTCGAGGGCCCCAACGCGCTCGTCTTCTCCAAACATGCCGTGGCCCGCTACAGCCACACCCTGTCCCACGACAAGCAGCGGCGGATGTTCCTCCACGTCGCCCTGGAGCAGCCCGGCTCCAACGTGCCCACGTCCGCGGGAGATGCGCGCGACATGCTCCCCGACGGAGTCCTCGCCTGGCGCACCGAGGGAGCCTGGGGCCACCTGCAGCTCGCCGGTCTGGTGCGAGCGGTGGGCATCCAGTCCAAGGACAGCAAGGACAGCAAGACGGTGCTGGGCATTGGCGGCAATCTCACCGGCGCCCACCACTTCTCCCACAAGCACACGCTGCTCATCGGCGTCGCGGGGGGACAAGGCATTGGCGCGTACCTCAACGACACGGGCGGCGCGCAGTACGACGCCGCGCTGAACACGCGCGGCGCACTCAAGGCCGTGCCCCTGCTCGGAGCCTACGCGGGCTTCATCTACGCATGGACACCCAAGCTCAGCTCCACCGCGACCTATGGGTGGCTCAAGCTCTGGGACCGCGACTTCGAGGCCTCGCTCGACGCGAAGAGCTTCCGCCGCTCGCAATACGCGTCCCTGAACCTGGTGGCCAAACCCATGAAGGGCGTCCTCGTCGGCGTCGAGGGGCTGTGGGGCTACAACCGCGCCATCGACAGCCAGTCCGGACAGGCCGTCCGCGGACAGCTCACCCTCCAGTACCGCTACTGAAACACCACACGAACCAGGACCGAGGGAAGACTCCATGGAGTCGGGGACGACCAGAAAACCCATTGCCGCCAGTGCGGCGCCCAAGCTGGGCGTGCTCACCCTGGCCATCATGAACGTCACGGCCGTCGTCAGCCTGCGAGGCCTGCCCGCGGAAGCCGAATACGGGCTGACGTCCCTCTTCTATTACACCTTCGCCGCGGTGTTCTTCCTCATCCCGGTGTCGCTGGTGGCGGCGGAGCTGGCCACGGGCTGGCCCGAGAAGGGCGGTGTGTTTCGCTGGGTCGGCGAGGCCTTTGGTCCCCGGTGGGGCTTCCTCGCCATCTTCCTGGTCTGGATGGAGTCCACCATCTGGTTCCCGACGGTGCTCACCTACGGCGCGGTGGCGCTGGCGTTCGTCGGCCCCAACCAGACGTGGGACAAGTCGCTCTCCAGCAACAAGTTCTACACGATTCTCATCGTGCTGGGCCTGTACTGGGCGGCGACCTTCGTCTCGCTGCGCGGGCTCAAGACGTCCTCGAAAATCTCCAAGTGGGCGGGCCTCATCGGCACCATCATCCCCGCCTTGCTGCTCATCGCGTTTGGCCTCGTGTACATGGCCTCGGGACGACCGCTCCAGATTCAGCTCGGCTGGGACAAGGTGATTCCCGACTTCAGCCAGTTCGGAAACCTGGTGCTCGCCGCGTCCATCTTCTTGTTCTACGCGGGCATGGAGATGAACGCCATCCACGTCGTGGATGCCAAGAATCCCTCGCGCACCTATCCGCTCGCCATCCTCATCGCGTCAGTGACGACGGTGGTGCTCTTCGTGCTCGGCACGCTGGCCATCAGCTTCATCATCCCCAAGACGCAGATCAACCTGACCCAGAGCCTGCTCGTCTCGTACCGCGACTTCTTCAAGGCGTTTGGAATGGCCTGGCTGTCACCGGTGATAGCAGCGGCCCTCTTCCTGGGCGTGCTGGGCAGTGTCACGGTGTGGGTCTCCGGCCCCTCGGCGGCGCTGGGAGTCGTGGGCCGAGCGGGCTATCTGCCGCCGTTCTTCCAGCGAATGAACAGACACGGCGCGCCCAGCCACATCCTCATCGTCCAGGGGCTGGTGGTCACCTTCCTGTCGTTGATGTTCGTCATCCTTCCGTCGGTGCAGGCGGCGTATCAAATCCTCAGCCAGCTCACGTCGACGCTCTACCTCATCATGTACATGCTGATGTTCTCGGCCGCCATCTACCTGCGCTACAGCGAGCCGCACACGAAGCGCGCGTACCGCGTCCCAGGTGGAGAAGTGGGCATGTGGGTCATCGGCGGAGCGGGCCTCATCGGAGCGCTCGTCGCGTTCGTGCTCAGCTTCATCCCGCCGTCGCAAATCAAGGTCGGCAGCCCGATGACGTACGTGCTCATCCTCATCGGCGGCAACGTCCTCTTCGTGGCCATCCCCCTCATCCTCTATGCGCGGCGCAAGGCCAGCTGGCGCTCGGCGGCGGGGGCGCGCGACCTGGCCCCCTTCAACTGGGAGAAGCCCGGCGCCTCGGGCCACCCCGGCGCGGCTCCGACGCAAGACGAAGAGGAGGCCTGGCCTCCCACGACTCCCCACGACAGGAGGCAACCCGATGGGCACACCGACGACACCCGCCACCATCCGCGCGGCGACCACTGAAGCGCACCAGCGATACCTGGACCTGAAGGAAGGGCAGAACGCCAGCTACATCCCGGTGCTCGCGCGCGTCCAACCCGAGCGTTTCGGGCTGGTCGTCATCACCGCGGACGGACAGGCGACGGAGGCCGGGGACACCCGCTCCGAGTTCGCCATCGAGTCCATCTCCAAGGTCTTCACCCTCGCGCGGGTGCTCGACGAGGTGGGCTCGGAAGTCCTCCGGAAGAAGGTGGGCGACAACCCCACCGGCGAGTCCTTCGCCTCCGTCCACGCGCTCGTGGTGCATGACGGCAAGCCGCTCAACCCCTTCGTCAACGCGGGGGCCATCGCCACCGTCAGCCTGATTCCCGCGGACTCGGCGGCGCGCCGCTGGGAGAAGATTCACGAGACCCTGTGCGCCTTCGCGGGCCGCGAGCTCGAGGTCATGGACGAGGTCTACCGCTCGGAGAGCGCGACCAATCAGCACAACCGCGCCCTCGCGTGGCTGCTCGACAGCAGCCACACCCTCTACAGCGACCCCATGGAGGCGACGGACGTCTACACGCGACAGTGCTCGGTCGGACTGACCGCCCATGACCTGGCGGTGATGGGGGCCACCCTCGCCGCGGGGGGCATCAACCCCCTCACCCGGCAACGCGCCGTCAAGGCGGAGCACGTGCCCCGGATTCTCGCCGAGATGACCATGAGCGGCCTCTACGACAACACGGGCACGTGGCAATACGAGGTCGGGCTGCCCGCCAAGAGCGGCGTGGGCGGCGGAATCCTCGCCGTCGTTCCGGGCAGGCTCGCCATCGCCGCGTTCAGCCCTCCGCTGGACCGTTTCGGCAACAGCGTGAGGGGCCAGCGGGCCATCCGGCACCTCTCGGAGGTGCTCGACCTCAACCTCTTCGCGACCACCACCGGGTCCTCGCCACCCGCGAGGTGAAGCACGACGCGACGCGTCTTTCAGTGGGCCACGGGGACCTGGGCGATGAGGATGCGGTCCCTTCCGTCGTTTCGCACCGCGTCCCGGTTCGTCAGCGGCAGGCGGGCATCCGTCTTCGGGTCCCACAGGCCCAGCCAGATGTTGAGGGCCTTCGGGTTGGCGTCGGCGGGGAGGTAGATGGAGAACTCGTCCTTCACCGTCTCGCCCGGCTTCCACTGTGACGTGGGCAACATCCCGTTGGCCGGCATGTGGTCCAGGTTCATCCGCTCCATGCGCCCGCCGGCGTCCTCGACGTGGACGAAGATGAGGTAGTCGGCGTCCAGGGCCTCGAGCACCTTGAAGTAGACGGTGACCTGGGCCCGCTCCCCCGGCGTCAGCCGCCCGGGTTGCACGGTGGCGGCGACCAGCTCCACCTTGCCGCCCAGGTTTGCGCCATTGCGCACGGACAGGGCTGGTACCTGGGTGACGGTGGCGGCTCGCCGCTGCTCGGGACTCGCACCACCCGGGGCCTCGACGATGCAGGCACTTCCCAGCAGGAGGACCGACGAAAGCATGACGGTGGGGAGCTTGAGGCGCATGGCACGTCGGTTCTACTCGGCCACGGGCGCTGCATCCACCGGCGTGTTGGTGTATGCGGAGCGGCGCACATGAAGACCCCCAATGCCCTCGACGCCCTGACCGCTCAGGTGCCGCCCTGTCTCTTAT
>NZ_JABUMQ010000362.1:0-10464 GCF_013336645.1 Myxococcus sp. CA039A
GGCCCCTGGGGGGCATTGCGGCGACGGGGCGGCGGCGGCATTCGGCGGGTGGACACTGTAACAGCGGCGACGGTGAGCGTGCTTGCCCATGCTCGGGGGCTCCTCTACAACCGCGCGGCTATGCGGAAACCGCGCATCCTCGTGTCCAACGACGACGGCTATTTCTCCGAAGGACTTCAGGCACTGGTGGAGGCGGTGAGTCCCCTGGGAGAGGTCTGGGTGGTGGCGCCGGACCGCGAGCAGAGCGCCGCGTCCCACGCCATCTCCCTGCATCGGCCCCTGCGCATCAAGGAGGTCCGGGAGCGGTGGTTCGCCGTCGATGGGACACCCACCGACTGCGCTTATCTGGCCATCGTCCATCTCCTGAAGGATGATCGCCCCACGCTCATGGTGTCCGGCATCAACCACGGTTCGAATCTGGCCGAAGACGTCACCTACTCGGGGACGGTCGCGGCGGCGATGGAAGGGGCCCTGCTCGGGATTCCCGCCATCGCCTTCAGCCTCGTGGCGCGAGGCTCGTTCGACTTCGCTCCCGCGGCGCGGTTCGCCCGCTCGTTGGTGACGGCCGCGCTGTCGCGACCCCTGCCCAGGCGGATGCTGCTCAACGTGAACATCCCCGGCGGCGTGGAGCCGGAGGGCTACACCGTCACGCGCCTGGGCCGGCACTCGTACGGCTACAGCGTGGTGGAGAAGGAAGACCCTCGCGGCCGGAAGTACTACTGGATTGGCGGCAGCGACTATCAGCACGAAGACATTCCAGGCAGTGACTGCAACGCCGTGCACCTGTCCAAGCGGGTGTCGGTGACGCCGCTGCACCTGGACCTGACGGACCATGGTCAGCTCGAGGACCTGGGGGGCTGGAGCGTCCCGGACTTCGTCCGACACGAGCCGGATGGTGCCTAGCGTTGAGGCCGGGCACCCCCATCCGAGCGGGCAGGGCGCTCCTGGTTCTCCTCGTGTCCGCGCTCGTCGCGGGTTGTGTGGGCCCCCGAGCCGCCTCTCCCGGGACGGAGCTCACGCTGGTGGACTCGGACGCGCCAGCCCCGTCCGGTGAGACGCGTGGGGCGCCCGCCGCTGCTTCCCCGGAGCCCGCGCCGCCGCCGCGCAATGGGGCGTTGCCGTTCGCCTTGCGCGCCGCGCACCCGGAGCCGGAGCTGGTGTCCGTGCGGCACCGCGTCGCGCCGGGCGAGACGATGTACCGCATCGCCAAGACCTACGGCCTCACGGTGGACGAGCTGTCCTCCGCCAACGGCATCAAGGACGTTCGCGCGCTGGCGGTGGGGCAGGAGCTGACGATTCCGGGCGTGGAGCGCAGCGTGCCGGTGGAGTCGTCGGACACGCTCGCCGCGGAAGCGGACCCGGAGCCCGTGCGGACGTCCACCGGTGCGGCGCCCCGGCAGGTGGTGGCGCGTCGCGAGGAGCCGCCGCGTCGGCCCGCGTCGCGTCCTGGCGCCGGGCGGCCCCGGCTGGCCACCCAGGGGATGATTGACTGGCCCCTGAGGGGCGTCCTGTATGGGCGCTTCGGGAAGAAGGGGCGCGAGCCCCATGACGGCATCGATCTGGCCGCGCCCGCGGGCACACCGGTGAAGACGGCGCAGGAAGGCACGGTGCTCTACGCGGGCGAGCAGCGTGGCTACGGCAACATCGTCATCGTCGAGCACGCCAACCGGCTCATCACCCTCTACGCGCACAACCGCGACCTGCGCGTGCGCACCGGGCAGAAGGTGCGCCGGGAGCAGGTCATCGCCACCGTGGGCGAGTCCGGCAAGACGTCCGGCCCGCACCTGCACTTCGAGCTGCGCCTGGACGGAAAGCCGGTGGACCCGCTCGACTATCTGGGGCCGATGCCGTCCACCTGAGCCTCGGGGCGGGGGCTCGCCTCCTTCCTCGCCCGTGGACCTGGATTCGGAGGGCGCACCCCGCGAATTCAGGCGCCACGGCCCGAGGCCCCCTCTGGGACCGGGCCAGGGAAGGGTAGAGTGCCGCGCCGTGCCGCACCCCTTCGCACAGCTCGCCCTCCTCCTCGTCCTTCTCGCTCCGACCGCACGGGCCCAGGTGTTCTCCCCGTCGAGCGGGCCTGACTCCGAAGCCGCGGCCGCCGGGCCGACGGCGCCTTCGTCGAAGGAGGAGGCGCCCCTTCGCGTCGCGGTGCTCGCGTTCGAGGCCAACGCCTCCGCCCGGGACTCCGCGACGGGCGTCACCTCGCTCATCACCGGGCGGCTGGCCGAAGCTCCGCGCCTGTGGGTCGTCTCCCAGCGTGACGTCGAAGCGTCGCTCGATGACGCCCAGCGCCGGCAGCTCGCGGACCTCAAGACCTCGTGCGAACGGGGCGCCTGCCTCAAGGACCTCTCCACGCTCACCGGGGCGCGGTTCGTCGTCATCGGCCGCGTGGACCGCTTTGGCGATTCCTACCTGCTCTCCGCCAATCTCCTCGACACTGAGCGGGAGGAGAGCCTGTCCAAGCCGCGCGCGGAGTCGCCCGAGGCGGACACCCTGTTCCCCACCGTCTACGCCATCGCCGACGCGCTGGTCGCCGAACTGGTGGCTCCCGGGGTGACCCAGGGCGCGCGGCCGCTCATTGGCGGGGCTCCCATGGTCGGCGGCGGTGGTCTCTCGCTGGGCCTGCGCATCAACAACAACTTCGTCGACAAGCTGGCCAACTTCAATCCAGGCGCCGACCTGGAGGTGGGCTACTGGTTCCACCCGGAGTGGCTCGGCTTCGTCCAGGTGGGCTTCTCCTATCTGCGCTCCGACACAGCGGGCGCCGAGGGTGGCCTCAACGTCCTGCCCAGCGTCGTCGGCGCGCGCCACTACCACAACGTGGAGAAGTCACTGCGCCCCTATTGGGGTTTCGGCCTGGGCGTGCAGCTGTCCTTCGGCGACTTCGGCATCTTCCAGTCCACCGGGCCGCTGCCCACCGTCGTCGGCTTCCTCGGGTTGGAGTACCTCATCGCCGGACACGTCGGCGTCCAACTGGAGGCCGGTACGAATGTGGCCCAGGCCGTGCTCGGACTCGCGGAGTCCAAGCTCGGCGATGGCCTCAATCTGGACCTCAACCTGGGCATCGCGTACCACTTCTAGGATTCGGAGCCCCCCATGTTCTCGCGCCTGCGTTCCCTGTCCCTGATTGCCCTGCTCGCCACCGTCGCCTGTGACGACAGTCCCACGGTGACGCCCAAGGACCACGCGGAGGGCCTCTACATCAAGGGCACCGCCGAGTACCTCCAGGGCCATTTCGAGGCCTCGCTCGCGTCCTTCGAGGAGATGCGCAAGCTTGCGCCCACCGACCCCCGGTTGCCTGCGGCTCGCGGCGAGGTCTTCCTCTCCATGGGCAAGCTCGCCGAGGCCGCCACCGAGTTCGAGGCCGCCCTCAAGCAGGACCCCAAGCGCTCCACCAACTGGAGCCGCCTGGGCTTCGTCCAGGCCCAGTTGGGCCGCCCCGATGAGGCCCTCAGCTCGCTGCGCAAGGCCGTGGCGCTGTACCCCAACGACTTCAACGCGCTGGAGCAGTTGGGAGAAATCCACCTCAAGAAGGGCGAGCAGGACGAGGCCATCCGCCACTTCATCCTGGCCGCCAACGCCGCCTCGGGCTCGGTGAAGTCCGAACTCGTCCTCCGCACCACCGAGGTGCTCATCCAGGTCGGCCGCCAGCAGGAGGTGCTCGCGCTCGTGCAGAAGGCCGCCAACGAGGGCATCCGCACGGCGGCGGTGCTCACCGCGCTGGGAGACGCCCTGGTGCGCGCGGGCAAGCTTCCCGAGGCCGCCGCCGCCTACAAGGAGGCCGCCAGCAAGTCCCCCAGGGACCCCACGCTGTGGGAGCTGGTGGGCACCATCCAGCTGCAGCTCGACAAGCCGGGGGAGGCCATCGATGCGTACAAGGAATCCCTGCGCGTGAAGGACCGCGCCATCGTCCACGTGGCGCTGGCCCGAATCCAGCTCGCGATGAAGAGCAAGCAGGGCGCGGAGCAGGAACTCGCCGCGGCGCTCGAGTCCGTGCAGGGCAACGACGTGCGCGAGCTGCGGGAGCTGGCCGACCTGCTCGTCACCATGGAGCGCAAGCCGGATGCGCTGCGCATCCTCGCGAGCCTCAGCGCGGAGCACGACCTGGTGAAGGACGCCGACCTCCAGCTCTCCACGGCGCGGCTCGCCCGGGAGCTGAAGGATGTCGTGCTGGAGAAGGCCGCGTGTGCCCGCGCGCTGGCCGCGGACCCTCGCGTGAAGAAGTGCCCCTGAGCGTGGGCCCAGGGGCGGAGGGCCCGCGACGACGCTACGCGCGCCCGCCCTGCATCTTCCGGTAGACGCCCACCACCAGGCCCAGAATCATCGTCGAGCGGAACTCCGTGCGGCTCACGTAGATGGGCTGCATGGTGGCGTTCGCCGGCTGGAAGCGGATGCGCTCGCCTTCCGGGTAGTAGCGCTTCACCGTGGCCTCGTCCTCGATGAGCGCCACGACGATGTCGCCCGGATTGGCCGCCGGCGTCTTCTTCACGAAGAGGTAGTCGCCGTCGTGGATGCCGTCGTCGATCATCGACTGCCCCTTCACCCGCAGGGCGAAGACCTCCCGGCCATTCACGCCGCCCAGGAGGAAGCTGTCGATCTTGACCGAGTCCTCCATGTGCTCCTGCGCGAGCAGGGGCGCGCCGGCCGCCACCTTGCCCAGCAGGGGGACCTCCACCATGCCAGCGTCGCGCTTGGCGCCCAGGCCCAGCAGCAACCGTGCTCGCTTGGTGGGCACCAGGGAGCGGCTCTGCTGCTCACCCCGGTTCAGGTAGCCCTTTCGCTCCAACGCCTTCAGGTGGTCATTCACCCCGTTGGTGGAGCGGATATCCATGTGCTCGCCAATCTCCCGGATGGTGGGCGGGAATCCGCGAGTCTCCGACTCCTTCACGATGAAGCTGAGAATCTCGCGCTGGCGGTCCGTCAGCTCTTCCATGCGCTCCCTCGCTCGGCCGGCCTGATTCCCTTGGGGCAGGTCCCCAGGCAACAGGCTTTCAGTGTCCACTTTCCCTGAACATACGTGTAGAGTCAATCCGTTCAGTGTCCCACGGCGCACCCTCAGTGCGTGTCGAACTTTTCGGCATTCTCAGTTCTTGAGGGCAGACGACGATCTCGACGTACAATTCCGCCCGCTTTGTCCGAGCTCCGCCACACGCTGCTCTTCGTCGACGATGAGGCCGACGTCCTGGACATCCTTTCGCGGATGTTCCAGCGCCGGTATCGCGTCCTCACGGCCTTGAGCGGTCAGGCCGCGTTGGAAGTCCTACGTCGCGAGTCGGTGGACGTGCTCGTCACGGACCAACGGATGCCGGAGATGACGGGCATCGAGCTGGCCGCGACAGCCCGCGCGGAGGGGTTCGACGTCACCACGCTTCTGCTGACGGGCTTCACCGACCCTGATGACCTCATCGCGGCCATCAACAAGGGGCAGGTGTACCGGTACATCACCAAGCCCTGGGACGTGAACGACCTGCTCATCACCGTGAAGAACGCGGTGGAGTACACGCAGCTGCGGCGGGACAAGGAGCGGCTCATCCGCCAGCTCCACCAGCGCGTGGAAGCGCTGTTCGTGCTGTACGAGGTGAGCCGGGCCAGCGCGAATGATCCGGCCAGCTACGACAACATCATCGACCGCGTGCTCATCGCCGTGGCGCGCGTGCTGCCGTACGACTGCGGCGCGGCGCTCATCGCCCCGGACGAGTCGCGCAGCGCGACGCTGCGGCTGCGCTGCCATGGCACCGTGGGCGAGCAGGCGCTGTTGGGCGTGAAGGAGTCGATGCTCGGCGCGTACCGCAAGAGCAGCGGCCTGCTGTTGCCGGAGGACCGGGTCATCACCCGCGTGGCGGGGACGACGACGCAGGACGCGGCGGCGCCTGCTGTCTACCCCAGCCAGCTCACGGTGAATCTGGTCGCGGGTGGGCGTCCGGTGGGCATGCTGTCGCTGTTCAGCCAGCGCGCGGACGCCTTCACCGAGGACGACGGCGTGCTGTTGGACGTGCTCGCCAACCAGACGGCGGACGCCATCCAGTCCCTGCGCTCGGCGGAGGAAGAGGCCCGCCACCGCATGGAGCGGATGGTGGAGTCCATGGCCGACGGCGTGGTGCTCACCGACGAGAAGAACGACATCGTCGTGATGAACCCGGCGGCGCGCAGGCTCTTGCGCGTGGGGGATGATCCGACCGAGCACACCAGCCGGATGATGGAGGAGCGGCTGGGCTTCCAGCCCTTCCACCTGGTGCGTGGCTGGGAGTACAGCGGCACGCAGGTGCTGCGCGAGGAGGTGAAGCTCTTCGACCGGCACGTGCAGACCACCACCACGCCGGTGAGCGATGCGCGCGGCACGCTGCGCGGCGTGTGCGTGGTGCTGCGCGACATCACCGACCAGAAGAGGTTGGAGGAGCGCAAGGACGAGTTCGTCTCCATGGTGAGCCACGAGCTGCGCACGCCGCTCACGTCCATCTCCGGCGCGCTGGACCTGGTGCTCAACTTCATGGCCGGGGACATCAACGAGCGGCAGCGCCGCTACCTGTCGCTGGCGCGGGACTCGACCGAGAAGCTCAACACCATCGTCGACGACCTGCTGGACCTGTCGAAGTTCGCCAAGGGCCGGCTGCGGATGAACTTCGAGGTCGCCTACCTGGACGAGCTCGTCCAGCGGGTGGTGGAGAAGTACGGCCCGGCCTTCGGCGAGAAGCGCGTGCAGGTGACGCCGGGACTGCCGCGCCATCCGCTGCGCGTCGTCGCCGACCCGAACCGGCTCAACCAGGTCCTCAACAACCTGCTCAACAACGCGGTGAAGTTCACGCCGGAGGGCGGCGAGGTGCGCGTGGAGCTGCACGCCACGTCCAGCCTGCCCGGCTACGTGGTGCTCTCCTGCTGGAACAGCGGCGACCCCATCGCCGAGGACAGCCTGGAGCGCATCTTCGACCGCTTCGAGCAGGCGCGCACCAAGGCCAACCGCACCGTGCGCGGCACGGGCCTGGGCCTGGCCATCTGCCGCAACATCGTGGAGGCCCACGGCGGCCGCATCTGGTGCGAGCCGTGCGCGGACGGCGTGCGCTTCATGGCGGTGCTGCCCACCGAGCCGCCGCCGGAGCTGCGCCAGTCCGACGACGCGGGCGAGGCACCGGGCCCCCGACGACGCGAGAGCCGGGGCCGCGTGCTGGTCATCGAGGGCGAGCCGGAGGTCGGCTACATCGCCAAGGCGCTGATGTCCGCGCGCGGCTACGACGTGCGGCTGGCGTTCAACGCGGAAGAGGGCCTGGCGAGCGCTCGGCTCCACCACCCGGACATGGTGCTGGTGTCCGTGCGGCTTCCTGACGTGGACGGGCTGCGGCTGGCGGAGATTCTCCGGCATGACCCCGAGACGCGGCGCGCGCCGCTGCTCCTCTCGTCCGCCTTCGACGAGCGCCAGCGCGCCTTCCGCGCCGGAGCCGATGCCTTCCTGGTGCGCCCGCTGATGCCGGACAAGCTGCTGGCCACGGTGGACTCGCTGGTGCGTGGCCGCGCGGGCACGGCCCACGGACGCGTGCTGGTGGTGGACGACGACGTGAAGATCGCCACCATCTGCCGCGAGGTGCTGGAGAACATCGGCTTCGACGTGGTGGTGGCGGGCTCGCTGGAAGAGGGGCGCCGCTCCCTGCGCGAGCGCCGGCCGGACGTCATCCTGCTGGACGTGACGCTGCCGGACGGCGACGGCTTCCTCTTCCTGGAGGAGATCAAGGCCGAGCGCGCCAGTGGCCACATCTCCGTCATCTTCATCTCCGCTCGCGCGGAGACGTCCTCGAAGGTGCGCGCCCTCAAGCTGGGCGGCGACGACTACCTCACCAAACCGTTCGACGCGCTGGAGCTGGGCGCCCGGGTGGAGAGCGTGCTGCGCCGTAAGGAGCAGGAGCTGTCGGCCTCTCCGACGACGCAGCTTCCGGGCTCCACCGCCATCGAACGCGAGGTGCAGCGGCGGCTCGTGGCTCGGCGGCCGTTCGCGTTCTGCTACCTGGACCTGGACAACCTCAAGGCCTACAACGACTACTACGGCTTCGCGAAGGCCGATGGCGTCGTGCGCCAGACGGGCGACCTGATGCGCGAAATCTTCGCGCAGGAAGGACTGCCCGGAGACTTCCTGGGACACGTGGCCGGGGACGACTTCGTCTTCATCGCCGCGCCGGAGTCGGTCGACCGCGTCTGTCAGACGGCAATCGAAACTTTCGACCGCATCATCCCGCTCTACTACGACCGGCAGGACCGCGAGCGGGGCCACATCGAGGCGGAAGACCGCTTCGGAGAGCGCCGGCGCTTCCCCATCATGAGCGTGTCCATCGTCGCGGTGATGACGGACGGCACCCAGGACCACGCGGAGCTTGCCCGGCGCGCGGCGGACATGAAGAAGCGCGCCAAGGCCATCCTGGGCTCCGTCTATCTGCGCAGTGACCGCGAGCAGGTGGTACGCTCCGTCGCCGGGTGAGGCTCTACCAGCAGCTGGTCCTGTTCATGCTCGCGGCAACGGTGCTGCCGCTCGCCGCGGTCGGCTTCCTGTTGCTCTCACGCGCCGAGGCGGAGCTCGCCGCTCGCATCGACGCGGAGCAACGCACGCGGGCTTCCGCCGCGGCCGAGGCCGTGGGCGCCACGTTGATGGAGGTGGTGGACGCGCTGGCTCGCTCCGCCGAGCTCATCGACTGGCAGTCCGCCACGGAGGCGGAGACGGTGGGAGGGCTGCGCCTGCTCTACGGCCAGTCCCCGGCGGTGAGCGCGGTGTTGAAGCTCGACGCCCACGGCCGCCCGCTGGGCGCGCCCGTGTTCCGGACGCAGGGCGTGGAGGGGCACCCCGGCTTCCAGGCAGAGGGGCTGACGCGGATGGTCCAGTCCGTGCCCGTGCAGCAGCTCCGCGGGGGCGGCAAGGGACAGGCCGCGCTCGGCGGCGCCTATGTCCACGCGGAGAGCGGGCACGCGGCGGTGGCCGTGGCGGTGAAGCTGGCGGATGGCGAGGATGCCCCCTTCGCGCTGGCGGAGGTGGTCTTCGAGCCGCTGGAGGCCGCGCTGCTCCGCCGTCCCGAGGGCGCCTTGGGGCGCGTGGACCTGGTGGACGAGGACCGGCGAATCCTCGCGAGCTCCGAGCCCGCGCGACGCATGGGCACGCTGGCCCCGGAGCTGGCCGCGCATCTGTTGACGCAGACGGCCCCGGAGCCGGACCTGGTGCGCAGCTTCCGCGTGGAGGGGCCGCCCCGGCGCGTGAGCGTGGCGCGGGTGTCGCGCGGCCTGCGCTTCGATGTGGTGGTGGAGGTGGACGAGGCCACGGCCCTGGCTCCTGTGCACGCGATGCGGCGCACGGTGCTGGCCTCCATCGGCGGGGCGTTCTTCGTCCTCCTGGGGCTGGGCGCGCTCTTCACGCGGCGGCTCAACCGCAGGCTGGAAGAGGTGGTCCAGGGAGCGGAGGCCTACGGGCGCGGCGAGCTGAGCCGGCGCGTCAAGGTGGAAGGCCAGGACGAACTGAGCGAGCTGGCGAACACCTTCAACCGCATGGGCGAGGAGCTGGAGTCGGCCCGCGCCAGGATGCTGCGCTGGAATGACGAATTGCGCATGCGCGTGGACGAGGCCACCCACGATTTGCGAGGCGCGCAGGCCCAGTTGCTCGAGGCCCAGAAGCTGGCGGCGGTGGGACAGCTCGGCGCGGGCGTGGCGCACGAAATCAACAATCCGCTGGCCGGCATCCTCGGCAACGTGCAGTTGCTCATGCTGGACCGAGGCACGTCGGACCCCGATTTGGAGACGCTGCG
This sequence comes from Myxococcus sp. CA039A, assembly GCF_013336645.1. Classification (NCBI taxonomy): domain Bacteria; kingdom Pseudomonadati; phylum Myxococcota; class Myxococcia; order Myxococcales; family Myxococcaceae; genus Myxococcus; species Myxococcus sp. CA039A. Next base: position 9,768 of record NZ_JABUMQ010000362.1, read on the forward strand.
CAAAATCGAGCACAGCGCCAAGCGCTGCAAGGAAATCACCCAGAACCTCCTGCGCTTCTCCCAGCAGCGCGAGCGCGCCGACCTGCGCCCGGTGGACCTCAACGCCGTGGTGCGCGATGCCCTCAGCCTCACCGAACATCAGATTCTCAGTGACGGCGTAACACTTGCCACTCAGTTGTCACCGGGTCTGAGCCGTGTTCGCGCCGACCCCGGGCACCTGTCCCAGGTCATCCTCGCGCTCCTGTCCAACGCGCGCACGGCGATGCTGAAGTCCCCCACGCGGCGGCTCACCCTGCGCACGGGCCAGCGCGACGGCCGGACGTTCCTGGAGGTGGAGGACACCGGCAAGGGCATCTCCCCCGACATCCGTCCTCGCATCTTCGAGCCGTTCTTCACCACCAAGGACGTGTGGTCCAACGTGGGGTTGGGCTTGAGCGTGGCCTGGCGCGTCGTGACGGAGTCAGGTGGAACGCTCTCCGTCCGCTCGGAAGTAGGGCAGGGGGCCTGCTTCACCGTCGAGCTGCCGAGGGCCTGAGCATCCCACTCCGGCTGTGATAGCTAGAGAGACGCCATGGCCGAGCCCCGCCCCTCCCGGCGCCAGACGCCTTTCTTCGTCGGCCTCGCGCTGATCCTCGCGGCGTTGCCGTTGGGATGGTTCATCTTCCTGCGCGAGCCGCCTCCGCCGCCCCGGCCTCCC
>NZ_JABUMQ010000363.1:0-10457 GCF_013336645.1 Myxococcus sp. CA039A
GCCGCGGACGGGGCCGCCCGAGCGAAGCTCCCGGCTGGTGGACAGGGTGCTTGAGCCCCCTTGGGGTACACGCCTGCCCAGGCCGCGCTCCCATCAGGTGAGTGGCAGGAGCCTGGGCCTGTGGGCTGTCTTGAGCCGCAACACCACAATGCCTGGGGAGTCCCTCGTGCCGGTGCCAACCTCGTACATGCCGTACGCTTCCGGTCTCCCGATGCAGCAGCGGCCCCGGCTGACGGTGGCCTCGCCAATGCCCAGCAGGCGGGCAATCTGCCCGTACGTCAAGCCCTTCTCCTGGAAAGCCCGGACGAGGGTCTGCCGCAGCTTCTCCGGCGTGGGGAGTCCGTCATTCATCCCCATGCAGATCAGCCCCTTCCGATCACCTCAACTGCGTCCCGGGTTAGCGCGCGCTCCGTGTGGTCTGGCGTATCAGCGCGGTGCAGTGCCCGTAGATGCATCTGATTGTGGCGCGCCCGTAGCTGCCGCAGGCTGCAATGCTACTTCGGGCTTGGTGGAGGACTGAGTATCGTTATGAGATGGCCCTAGCTTGCCAGCAACGTAGGTCCCGTGGCTGATGCCCATCAACAAGAGTAGTTGGGGACTGATCTCAGGCAGAGTAAGGGTTCGGATCGCATTACTCAGGACCATTGCTGCCACTGCTACGGTCCAAAACAGCATCTGAAGCTTGAGTAGGCTTGGAGCATCATCTTCATTGAAGATGTCGATAAGCTGAGGGGCTCGGCTACCCTCCGCTTCGCGTCTCTGCTTTCGTTTCGATTCATTGATGCTCGTTGCAGCCACTACGGACGCGCCAGAAATGCCCAGTAGAATAGTGATGCCTTCGTTGAGTACGAGCATTTCTTTTCGAACTAAGAATACATATGCAAACACACACCCGATAATCATTACCCAGATAAAAGCCTGGAGCTTGGAGAGGCTGTAGTAGCGTGCAGTTCCGTTGTGAGTCTCAATAAAAATGAAGGGGTTGAATTGGCCTGTCTTTAGGCGTCCAACCAAGCCTGCCATGAGGAACAGAAAGCCAATTGGAATTGCTGCGAAGCCGAATGATATTAAACCGGAAACGACCTTGATCGACGGCAGCGAGGTCGTACGATCTGCCACCCGCAGCTCCAGCTCATACTCGCGATCGTCCTCCAGGCCATTCGGGAGTAAGGCCTCGATTGAGAGTTGGTTCAGCGTGAAGGAGGTGATGCGAATATGCGAGGCTGGGAACTCAGCCCATTCGGGACGTGGGGCTATGGCTGGTCGGATGTAGAGCCGCGGCGGCGACTCGACAGAGGCCGAATGCGCGCCACTTACAGTTACCTGGATGGCGCCCGATGCCAGCATGCGACGTGGTGTGACATTTACCTCGGACAGAGGAGTTGCAATGCTCGCTGTAGCTAAAAAGATTCCAACGATGGCTGCGCAGCTTAATAGCTTCATTTGCCCCCCAAGAATGCGGCTTCGAATTGGTGGCCATCAAGGCTAGGCACTAAGCGCCGCGTAAGGCAGGGTACCGCCAGCCGAGATCGAACTGCAACTGAGGGGCGCTATGCTCTCGAAGGTAACCCGGGACGCAGTTGAGGTGATCGGAAGGGGCTGATCTGCATGGGGATGAATGACGGACTCCCCACGCCGGAGAAGCTGCGGCAGACCCTCGTCAGGGCTTTCCAGGAGGAGGGCCTGACGTACGGGCCCCCTGTGTCAGGGAAGAAGTCGCCTCGGCAGAGGTGCCGAGCTGACCACCCGAAGGGGGCGAGTGCAGGCGGTTGAAGTGCCGTACACAGACGCATTCAAGGCGCAGATGGTGAAGCGGATGATGGGCCCGAGCGCGGTGAATGCCTCGACACTGGCCCGGCAGGTGGGAGTGTCCCAGCCGACGCTGTCGCAGTGGTTGCGCGCGGCGAATAGGGTAGCGGCCATGACGCTCCCGTCCGACGAGAAGAAGCCCGCCCCGGCCCCTGGGCCCAAGAAGTGGACGCCCGAGGAGAAGCTGCGCGTGCTGGCAGCGGCCCAGGAACTCAAAGGCGAGGAGTTGGGGGCGTTGCTGCGTGGAGAGGGGCTGCATGAAGCGCAGCTGCGGGAGTGGCAGCAGGCGGCCGCGGGGGCGCTCTCAGGCACGGCGAGCGAGCCGCTGCCGGCCAAGGAGCGCAAGCGGCTGGCCGCCGCCGAGAAGCGGGTGAAGGAGCTCGAGCGGGAGCTGCACCGCAAGGAGAAGGCGCTGGCGGAGGCGGCGGCGCTGTTGGTGCTCGAAAAAAAACTTCAGGCGATGGGGTGGGACGAGAGGCACCTGGCCGACGAGGACGACGCAGCGGACGAGAAGAGCGAGAAATGACGCTCGCCCACGTCGACGAGGCCCTGGCGAAGGGCGTGTGCCTGGATGCCATCTGCGAGCGGCTCGGGGTGGCCCCGCGCACGATTCAACGCTGGAGGAAGCCCGCCACGGCGGAGGACCGGCGGTGCGGACCGCATACCCGTCCGGCCAACCGGCTGTCGGAGGTGGAGCGGCGCCGAATCCTGGCGGTGGCCAACAGCGAGGAGTTCCGGGACGCCTCGCCCAAGCAGATTGTCCCCAGGCTGGCGGACCAGGGCGAGTACGTGGCCAGCGAAGCGAGTTTCTACCGGGTGCTGCGCGAAGCGGGGCAACTGGCCCACCGTGGCCATGCCAAGTCCCCCACGCCCAGGCCCCGGGCCGAGCACACCGCCACCGGGCCGAACCAGGTCTGGAGTTGGGATATCACCTACCTGAAGGGCCCGGTGAAGGGCGCCTTCCTCTACCTGTACCTGGTGGTGGACGTCTTCAGCCGGCGAATCATGGGCTTCGCGGTGCATGAGGAGGAGTCGTCCGAGCACGCCTCGGTCCTCATCCGCCGCTCTTGGCAGGAGGCGGGCTGCCCCGAGGGGCTGGTGCTGCATTCGGACAACGGCGGCCCGATGAAGGGCGCCACGCTGCTGGCCACCTTGCAATGGCTGGGCGTCACGCCGTCCTTCAGCCGGCCCCGCGTCTCGGACGACAATGCCTTCTCCGAGGCCCTCTTCCGCACGCTGAAGTACCGCCCCAGCTTCCCCCGGCGGCCCTTTGCGTCCACCGAGGTCGCGCACGAATGGGTGACGCGCTTCGTGGATTGGTAGAACACCGAGCACCGACACTCCGCCATCCGCTTCGTCACGCCTGACGACAGGCACTTCGGTCGCGAGGCCATGCTGCTGACTCGACGCCACCAGGTGTACCAGCGCGCCCGAGCCCGTCACCCCGAGCGCTGGAGCCGCGTCACGCGCAACTGGACGCCAGCAGGCCCCGTCCGTCTCGGCCCCTTTCCGAACCTCTCCCCGGCCGTGCAGGAGATGAAGCGCATCGGCTGACCCCTCTCACGCGACATCTACCTTGACGCTCACCGCTATTCGCCGCTCGCAACCACTGCGACAACGTCGGTTGGGACACTCCTACCTGCCGGGCCAGTGTCGAGGCATTCACCGCGCTCGGGCCCATCATCCGCTTCACCATCTGCGCCTTGAATGCGTCTGTGTACGGCACTTCAACCGCCTGCGCTCGCCCCCATCGGGTGGTTAGTGCGTGTACCGGACCATGGTGAGCACCGATTCCGGTCCAAGGTGAGCACCGATTCCGGTCCAAGGTGAGCACCCGTTCCGGGCAAGGTGAGCACCCTTTCCGGGCATGGTGAGCACCCGTTCCGGGCATGGTGAGCACGGGCGGAGGCGGCCCACGGAGTGTTGACGGCACTGGGCAGCAGGGTCTCGCCTCCATCTCCTTCGAGGAGGTGGAGATGGCCCAAGAGAGGCTGGCGGTGCGCAAGTTGAGAGAGGTGTTGCGATTGCGGTTCGCGTCGAAGCTGTCGACGAGGAACATCGCCACGAGTCTGGGCATCGGGAATGGGACGGTGTGCGAGTACCTGGGGCGAGCGCGGGTAGCAGGGGTGGGAGGTTGGCCGCTGCCGCCGGAGCTGGACGACGACGGGGCGCTCACCGCGCTGTTCTTCCCAGACGAGGGCAAGGCGATTGCGCACCGGCCAGAGCCGGACTGGGCGCAGGTGCATCGAGAGCTCAAGCGCAAGGGGGTTACGAAGCTGCTGTTGTGGGAGGAGTATCTGGCGGCCAACCCGGGTGGGTACCAGTACAGCCAGTTCTGCGAGCGGTATGGGCGCTGGCAGTCCGTCCTCTGCGTCACCATGAGACAGGAGCACCGGGCGGGCGAGAAGCTCTTCGTGGACTTCAGTGGGGATGGAGTCGAAGTGGTGGACGGCGACAGCGCAGAGGTGCGAGTCGCGAAGCTCTTCGTCGCCACGTTGGGGGCCAGCAGCTACACGTACGTCGAGCCCGTCTATTCCGAAGACCTGGCCACCTGGGTGGGCTGCCACGTGCGCGCCATGGCCTTCTTTGGCGGAGTCCCGGAGTTGGTGGTGCCGGACAACCTGAAGTCCGGAGTCACGCACGCGCACCGCTACGAGCCGGAAGAGAACCCCACGTATGCGGACCTGGCCCGTCACTACGGCTTCGCCATTCTGCCAGCACGTCCTCGCCGCCCGCGAGACAAGGCGAAGGTAGAGGCAGCGGTGCTGGTGGCGGAGCGGTGGATTCTGGCCGTCCTGCGAAACCACCGCTTCGGTGGCCTGCAGGAGGTGCGCGAGGCCGTCCGGCCGTTGCTCGAGAAGCTGAATAACCGCCCGATGAGGCATGTGGGGCGCTCGCGTCGCCAGTTGTACGAGGAGCTCGAGAAGCCCGTGCTGAAGGCCCTGCCGCTACACGCCTACGAGCTGGCCTTCTGGAAGAAGGCGCGAGTCCACCCGGACTACCATGTCGAGGTGGAGGGGCACCTGTACAGCGTGCCGTACTCGCTGGCGCACAAGCAGGTGGAGGCCCGCTACACGGAGAGGAGCGTCGAGGTGTTCCTCGGGGGGCGTCGGGTAGCCAGCCACGTGCGCAAGCACTCCAAGGGCTACACCACGCTGAAGGAGCAACTGCCCGCCAGCCACCGGGCCCACGCGGAGTGGACGCCCGAGCGGCTGCTGACGTGGGCGGAGAAGACGGGCCCCTCCACGGCCGCGTTGGTGCAAGGCCTCATGGAGCGAAGACCCCATCCGGAGCAGGGCTTCCGAGGGGCCTTGGGTGTCATGCGATTGAAGGACAAGTACGGCGAGGCGCGGCTGGAGAAGGCGTGCGCCAGGGCCGTGCGCCACCGGGCCTACAGCTACAAGTCCGTGGCCGCCATCCTCCAGCACCACCTGGAGGACGTGCGGGAGGAGCACGAGGAGAAGCCGCCCCTGCCCGCCCATGAGAACGTGCGCGGCCCCCACTACTACCACTGAGCTACCTCGCGCACGCGGAGAGGAGCACCGCCGCCACCTACCGCGGTGGAGCCTCTTCCATGCGCGGACACTTCCCGTCTGGTGCGAGGCCTCGGTCCCCCGCACCCGGAAGGGGCCCGCGCGCCAAGAAGCGCGCGCGGGCAAGCCCCCACATGACCGACATGAGGAACAAACCCAATGCTGGTGGAACAGACGCTGGAGAAACTCAACGGGATGAAGCTGCACGGGATGGCCTCGTACCTGCGCGACTGGTTGGCGAGGCCAGGGGAGCGAGACGTCAGCCCAGCCGACCTGGTGGGCCTCTTGGCCGACGCGGAGTGGATGCACCGAGAGAACAAGAAGCTCTCCTCTCGGCTGAGCGCCGCGCGCCTGCGACAGGCCGCTGCCTTGGAAGACATCGACTACGGGCACGCACGTGGGCTCGCCAAGACGCAGGTGATGGAGCTGTCCACCTCGAAGTGGGCGGCAGACAAGCAGAATGTGCTCCTCACCGGGCCCACGGGCGTCGGCAAGTCCTTCCTCGCATGCGCTCTGGGACAGAAGGCGTGCCGGGATGGCTACTCGGTGGTGTACCGACGGGCCTCACGTCTCTTCGATGAGCTCGCCCAGGCGCGCGCCGATGGAACCTACTCGCACCTGCTCAAGCGCCTGGCCAAGGCTCAGGTGCTCATCCTCGACGACTTCGGCCTTGAGCCGCTCGGCGCTCCAGAGCGCAAGGAGCTGCTCGAAGTCCTCGAGGACCGCTACCGACTTTCGAGCACCGTCGTGACATCCCAGCTTGAGCCGAAGGACTGGCACGCCGTCATCGGCGACGCGACGCTCGCCGACGCAATCCTCGACCGCCTGGTCCACAACGCCCATCGTATCAAGCTGGGCGGAGAGTCCATCCGGTACGTGGAGACAAATTTGACGAAGGGTCGGAAGCAGGCCAAGGGATGAATCACCCAGCGTCACTGACACTCCGACCGCTCGCCATCAGCCGGAATCGCTGCTCGGCTTGAGCCGGAACGAGTGCTCACCATGACCGGAATACGCAGGTTAGCTCGGCACCTCAGCCGAGGCGACTTCTTCCCTAACACAGGGGGTCGGCGCCTCCACTCCAGCCGCACCCTCAACATGGCTTTCATCTTGCCCATATGCTGAACCATAGTTCCTGAGTAGTGGGTACTCGGTCTTACGTTGACGCACATGGTGAGGCTTCAAATGAATCGCGGCAAGGCTATCCGGCGCATGGGTACCTAGCACCCCAGGACACACCGTCAATGGGATGCAGCACCTATCTAAGTGATAGGCATCCACCCCTCCCATCAAGTTTCTTTCAAAGAGAGTCGCCTAGCTCAGCCGAAGGGCTTTCCATCTTTCATGAACGGGGTCCTTCTGGCTTTGCCTAGAATGGATCTTCCATTAATCCAGGAGCGTCGAGCGCGGCAGGAGAACCAGATTCCGGACGAAAGAACGTAGTCGAACGTCTATCAGCACACCAACTTACGGCTCAGTTGCACTACAGCCCGTCACTTCCGGATGTAAGCGTGTCTATTCCTCAAGATCACCTGCTCTGGTCCTATCGGTTGGCAAAGTTCGAGCTAGCGGCGGACCGGCGATGCACTGGCCGCCTGAATCTTGCTCGGTTTGAACAAAACTTGGCAAAGAACCTAAGTTCACTCGTCGAACGCGGTCTCACCCCCGACCGAATCTTTCGCTCGCTCGATGTGGGCTGGGTGTGGCTTAGACCCAAGTCAGTAAATCGGAAGCGCAGTGCCGCAAATGGAACCTCGCTCGTTTCCATTCCTGAGCAAGTGGACGACCACTCTATAAGCTCGATGGATGTTCGGGTTCTACTCGAACCCAGTCCTGAGTTCGCCATTAGTGAGGTCTTGTGGCTTCGAGCCTTCGGTCCGGCACTTGATGCGCTATTAACACCAACGTGTCTCGCAAATCGCCTAGAAGTAACTGGAAGCCCGGCTCAAATCCATACAGCAGGACGCAGGATCTATAAATACTGGGTTCCAGCATATCGATCCTTTCGACAGACCGCTCTTACCGAAGCACGTAAACTTTTGAAGCAAGAAGGGGGACGGTGCATTCTTGCCGCCCTCGATCTGGCAAGTTACTACGATCATATCGATCCCAGTTTCCTGATTGAAGACTCGTTTGTGGCTGAAGTCAGGCAAGCCGCACTTGCGCAAAAGATCCTCTTTATCCCCCAAGACTACCTCAACGCCACTCGTGGACTCCTCGACGCATTCGCTCGCTTTCGGGCGCTCGTCGGAAAGACAATCGGAGTAGTGCCAGAGATAGGGATTCCCATTGGGGCACTAACTGCCCGACTCATCTCTAACCTCGCCCTTTGTAACCTCGACAAGTCCATAGCCGAAAGACCCGACATTGCACATTACGGGCGGTACGTGGACGACATCCTGATTGTGCAACTGCCGGGGAAGGCCACAGCCAAGACACAGGCAGAACAAATATCAAGCCTGCTCCCATTGGCTTCCGCCAACCCCAGCGGCACTCACCACACCCTGAGCGATAACGTCGTCAGAAGAAGCGGCTCTCTATTTCAAATCCAAGCCGCGAAGCTGCGAATATTCGAGCTTCGAGGGACGCAAGGACTTGAATACCTTGGGGCTGTCGAAAACGAACTGGAACATGTATCGAGTGAGCGCCGACGCTTCCTGGATCCACGAAGCGAACAGCTGCAACATGTTGTGTCGGCCTCGCCGGGAACCGAGCCAATTCGCGCTCTCCGTGAAGCAGACGCTTTGAGTATTCGAAAGTTCGCCGTGGGGGCGATTTGCGAGAAGGTTGTGACGGCAGCAGCAATGCTTTCTCGCGAAGAATCCAGAAAGTTTTCTCGATCCCATCTTGGCAGAGTTGGTAGGCTATCTACTGATTGGTCGCGATGGGTAGACCTGCTAGACCAGTCGACCCGCATCTTTGCTGCAGCGCTGATAGCCGGTGATGCCGAAACGGCCAATGAAGTGCTTGAATCCTTGTTGATTCGAATCAACAGCTTGAGAGGCCCTCGCGAGCGCTCTCTCAATCTAAGATGGAGCGGTCGCAAGCTCACTGCAGCCCGCGCCAAGAAGAACCTACAAACATGGATCAGAAATCTGCTCATAGAGACCATGTGTAGCGCAGCCCCATTCAGCAAGCTCGACTTCAACTACAATGGCGTCGGCGCGCTGGAAAACGGGCTTGATTTCGGCAAGGAGTCGATATCCCGCGGGTCGCTTCTTCTTTGGGCTCAATTGCTGTCGAGCTCGGACCTGAGAGCTGTTGATCGAGAAACTGACCATTATGTTGGTTCCGCGCTTGAGCAGCGCCCGGAGGACGCTACGAGGCCCCTTGAGTCAGAAATCGCCGCATTCCCTTCCGGATCGGAACGCGTCATGCGGCTCAGAGAATTTATAAATGTCTGCAAGACGGCGAGCGATCCAGTCTATCGAGGATTGAGTGAAATCGAATTACTGCTACTCGCTCGGCCTCCGCGATATGTCGACATAGTCATGCGCTGGCTTCGGGCAGAGCAACCACTCTTCGATCTGATCCATGTGATTAACGCCGTTCGAGGAACAAGATATTTCGCGCCCGTAATGCAGGAGACCGACAATGGTAGAGTGGTCGCGATTGCTAATATGTCTCCTTTTTCGCCACCACGCCGATCGCAGCTTGTTCTCGGAAACCTATGCACCGACGAACAGTGGGGGAAGAACTCCCTCTCAGTTCCCACCTTGAGCATTGAGAGACAACGACGCCTGTCGCGCGTCCTTAATCAAGCAATTGACGCAGCGGGTCGAGCAAAACAGCGAGGAGTCTCTACCTTGCTGGTCTTGCCTGAGCTTGCATTGCCTCGACAGTGGCAGCGAGAAGTTTTTCACCATATAGGCAAGAGCGAGCCAAGCCTCTCTGTTGTGACCGGAATTGAGTACGATGTTGTCGATGGCTTGGTGTTTAATGAGGCAGTTGCGTTTCTGCCTCGACCATTCATGTCTGCGGCGGGATGGATATGGACCAAGCGTCGTCCGGCGCATCACGAGGCGATCGACCTTAAGAAAGCGGGGTTCAGCTTCTCAACACGCTCCAGGGAGCGCCGATTTACCGTGTTAGACTGTGAACACGGGCGATTCTTGCCACTAATCTGTAGCGAATTGCTCGAAGTAGATACCAGGTCAGAACTACTGGGACGCATAGATCTATTGCTCGTGCCGGCCTGGAACCAAGACACGGCAAGCTTCGAGCATCTAGTTCACTCTTCGGCACTGGAGCTACATTGTTTTGTTGGCGTGGCAAACAATGGGATATTTTCGGATTGCCGTGCTCGCGGCCCATACGCTGAACCGTGGCGGCGAGAAGCCTCTCGCCTCATCTCTCGAGGTGAAAACGAGACTGTGGTCGCAGAACTCCCCATCGATTTATTGCGGCTATACCGGAAGGATCCCGTCGACTATGACCGCCGAATCGAGAATGATGAAAGGCTACCTGCATGGAAACCTATGCCACCCGGGATGGAATGGATCGACAATAAGGACGTCCCGCACCCATCAAAGAAAGAAGCGCATGAGGAGCCGCTCAAGCCAGCTCTACCCTTAATCACGGGACAGTAGTTTCCGCAGTGCGTTTGGTTATGTTTCTTGTGGGCAAACCAGTGCTGTCTAGTGATGCAGGCTAGAGTGGTGACCTGCCCTCACGGATGTGACCAAGTCGTATTAGGCCACGGGCGTGGACAGGGGTTGCCCCCGCCCCGGGTGGGCGCTTTCGCGTTGTCTGCGGCTTTGACGCAACCGGGCACAGGCCCCACCGCGCCTGATTCATGGAGGGCACAAGATACTCCCGAACGAAGGCCCCCTGCTTCGCCGTCAGAGCGCGCGACGCGTGAGCCGGGCCATCCAGTTGTCCTGGGTGCCGGGGTGCATGCCGGTCACGACGCTGAGTATCGATGCCAATGTGGACCGCGATTGCCAGCACCACGACCCCCCTGTGTCAGGGAAGAAGTCGCCTCGGCGGAGATGCCGAGCTGACCACCCGAAGGGGGCGAGTGCAGGCGGTTGAAGTGCCGTACACAGACGCATTCAAGGCGCAGATGGTGAAGCGGATGGTGGGACCGAGCGCGGTGAATGCCTCGACACTGGC
>NZ_JABUMQ010000364.1:0-10421 GCF_013336645.1 Myxococcus sp. CA039A
GTCCTGGAGGGGGTCGGGATGAAAAGATGGGGCAGCCCATGGCCTTGCCCTCACCGCATGCCTCGCCCGAGGAAGAGGCGTCTCCCCTGGCGCCGTCTCCCGAGTCCCTGACGCTGCTGAGCATCCCGGGGGACTCACCCGAGGCCACGGACTCCTACTGGCTGACCCACGTCTACCAGGGGGACCGACTGCCGCAGTTCACCGCGCGCTCCGTACTGCTCGGCGCGGGCATCGGCGTCATCACCTGTGCCACCAACCTCTACGTGGGACTCAAGACCGGACTCGCCTTCGGTGTCGCCATCACCGCAGCGTTGCTCGCACATGCATCGCACGGGCTCCTGCGCCGCCTCACCCCGGGCCTCGCTGGCGCGCCCCTGTCTCCGCTGGAGACGTGCAATGCGCAGACGGTGGCCTCCGCGGCCGGCTATGCCACGGGTGGCGCGCTCGTCTCCGTGCAGGGCGCCTGGCTCATCGTCACCGGCCAGCATCCCTCCGGTCCGACACTCCTCGCGTGGACCTTCTTCCTGTCCGCGCTCGGGGTCCTCTTCGCCGTGCCCTTCAAGCGGCAGCTCGTCGACCACGAGCAACTTCCCTTCGCCTCCGGCACCGCCGCCGCCACCACCATTCGCGCGCTGCATTCGACGGGGGCTGAAGCGACGCCTCGATTGCGTCTGCTCGGACTGGGAGGCCTGCTCTCAGGGCTCGTCACCGTGGTCCGTGATGGACTGGGACGGCTTCCTCTCTCGATTCCATTTCCGGGCTCGTGGGGTGGCTTGCCCCTGGAGCGGCTTGGCTTCGGGCTGGAGGTGAGCTTGTTGCCCATTGGCGCGGGCGCGCTGCTCGGGCCTCGCACCACGGCGTCGCTCCTTTTAGGCGCGCTGCTGATTCACGGAGTCGTGGCGCCGCGCGTGTTCGCCTCCGGGCTCGTGTCCGTGGAGAAAGGGAACTTCCTCGAGTGGAGCCTGTGGCCTGGCGCCGCCATGCTCGCCACCGCGTCGTTGCTCCATTTCCTGCTCGAAGGCCGTGTCCTCCGGCGGGCCTTCCGCGGATTGTTCTCCCGCCGCACCTCTCCACCGCATCCCGTGGACGCGCTCCAGGTGCCGCACAGGTGGCTCCTCGCGGGCCTCTGCGTGGTGACGCCCGCGACCCTCCTCGTGGCACATCGAGGCTTCGGCGTTCCGCTCGCGCACGCGGCGCTCGCCATCGCGCTGTCGTTCGTCCTGTGCCTCATCTCCTGTCGTGTCACCGGCGAGACGGATGCCACTCCGGTGGGCGCGCTCAGCCAGGTGACCCAGCTCACCTACGGCGTCTTGCTGCCACACAACATCCACGCCAACCTCGCGACCGCGGGCATCACCGTCAACTCGGCGTCCTCGGCCGCGGACCTCCTCACGGACCTGAAGACAGGGCACCTGCTGGGTGCGCATCCCCGACGCCTGTTCCTCGCGCAGTTGCTCGGCTCGGTGGTGGGAGCGCTCGCGGTGGTGCCGCTGTTCTTCCTGCTCGTGCCAGACCGTGAGGCACTTGGAGGCGAGCGCTTCCCCGCACCCGCTGCGTTCATCACCGCGAGCGTCGCGCGAGTCCTGTCCTCGGGGCTGGGAAACCTGGAGCCCGCGACCCGCGCGGCCGTGGGCTGGGCCGCGCTCGCCGCCGTCGTGCTCGTCTTCGCTGAGCGGCTGCTCCCCCAGCGTGCCCGGCGTTGGGTACCCTCGCCCCTGGGCATGGGGCTCGCGTGTCTGTTGGCACCCTCGTACTCGCTGAGTCTCTTCCTTGGCGGGCTTGTTTCCGCCTTGGTGGGATACGTGAAATCCACGACAGCGGAGGGACGCGTGGCGACGCTGGCCGCGGGGACCATCGCGGGCGAGGGACTGGTCGGCGTTGCCATCGTCCTGCTGCAAACGCTCTGGTAGCGTCACGTTCCACCGATGCGCTGCCCGAACTGCTACCGCCGCCTTTTGCCGGGCGCGGCCTGTCCCGTGCACGGCTCGCGAGATGCTGGCGGCCCTGCCAACGAAGGACTGCCGCTCGCGGACGTTCCTGGCGTGCGCGTCGCCGCGCCCCTGGGCAGCGGTGGCTTCTCGCAGGTCTTCACCGCGTATCGGGACTCGGATGGTCGCGAGGTGGCCCTGAAGCTGGGGCATGGACCTCACCACGAGCGCTTCGCTCGCGAGGCCACCGCCCTGCGCCGCGTGGGGCCTCCCACCGTGCCGGAGCTGCTCGAGCACGGCGTGGCTCGCGGGCGTCCCTTCCTGGTGATGGAACACCTGCATGGCCAGACGCTCGCCGCGTGGATGGCCGCGCTGCCTGGCTCCGGTGCCGCGTCGCTGTCGCATGTCCGGGAGATGCTCCGTGGGTTGTGCTCGGCGCTGGAGCGGACGCATGCCGCGGGCGTCGCGCACCGGGACCTCAAGCCGGAGAACGTCTTCCTTCGCGAAGGTGGCGCGCTCAGCCTGCTCGACCTGGGCCTGGCGCGTTTCTATGACGTCGAGGGCGACGACCTGGCGGACGAGCTTCCTCCGGGCGTGACACCCGCGGGACAGCGGCTGGGCACTCCGCTCTACATGGCTCCAGAGCAGTGTCTCGATGCCAGGCTCGCCAGCACGGCGGCCGACATCTACTCGCTGGGAGTCCTCCTCTTCGAGCTGCTCACGGGCGCGCCCCCCTTCGTCGGCAGCCCAGAGCAGATCCGCCACGGCCACGTCAGCTTGAGACCGCCCCGTGTCTCGGAGCGTTGCGCGCTTCCTCCCGCGCTCGATGAGGTGCTGCGCACGTGTCTGGCCAAGTCCCCGACGGAGCGCTTTGCCCGGGCTCCCGATGTGCTCGCCGCTTTCGATGCGGCCTGTCACGTCGCGGTCTCTCCGAGCGTCGTCCAGCCCGGCGAAGTCCCCGCCGCCTCGGCCCTCCAGGTCGTCGGCTCGGGAGTCCGGCAGGTGGCGCTGCTGGGCCTGCATGCCTCGCTGTCCGTGGATGCGGTGCTGGCCGCCATCGAACCGCAAGGAGGTGTCCTCGCGCGTGTGAAGCGCGGTGGCTATGTCATCGCCTTCGCCGAGTCGCTCACCGCCGAAGCGAACGTCCGCGCAGGCGCGCTCACCGCGCGGCGACTGGTGGAAGAGGGCGAGTCCTCGGCGGTCCTCCACCTCGCGGAGCTGCATGTCCTCGTCGGGACAGCCACGCTGCGGATGGCGGGGCCCGCCCTCGACGCGACGGGCGACTGGTGGCCCACGGACTGGGTGCCGGGCGAGACACGTGTCACCGCCGCCGCGGCCGCGCGACTGGAGCCAGGGGCCACCGAGGCGGTGGCTTCCTCGGAGGCGAGCGTCGTCGATTCCACGCCCGTCGGCGGACGACTGCGGTTGCTCGACAGCGGTGCCTCCAGCTCCGTGTCGGAGCCGCCTCCGCTCGTGGGGCGCGAGCCGTTGGTCGACCTGCTCATCCAGGAGGCCACGCGCTGCCTCACCCTCGGCGTGCCCGGCTTCTCGGTCCTCACCGGTGACGTGGGGCAAGGCAAGTCACGGGTCATCGAGGCGCTCGCGACACGGTTGGAGGCCGAGGGCCGTGCCCAGGTCTTCCGCCTGCGCGCGGCGGCTCCCGACGTCTCGGCTCCGGAGGCCATGCTGGACGTGCTGCGGGCCTCCGTCGGCGAGGGGGCATCGCCACTCCCCGAGACTCCTCGCTCCGGACCCATTCCCCTCGCCGATGCGCGCCACGCCGCCGCGCGCTGGCTCGCCGAGGCGCTCCGACACCGCGCGCGCGAGACGCCTCGCGTGTTGTTGCTGGATGATGCCCACCTGGCCGACCCCACCAGCCTGGATGCGCTGGAAGTGGCCACGCTGGCTGGTGCGTCCGCTCCGCTGTGGGTCTGCGTGGTGGCTCGACCCGCGCTGCTCGGGCTGCGTCCTCACCTGGGCGAGCGTAGCGCGCACGCGTCGCGGCATGTCCTGCCGCCCCTGCCGCCCGAGGCCAGTCGCGCCTTGCTCCTGCACCTGCTTCGTCCGGCGGAGCATGTCCCCGAGCCCGTGCTGGCGCGCCTGGAGCAACTGGCCCAGGGCGTGCCCCTGTCCCTGGTGGAGCTGGCGGTCGCACTGAGGACCGCCGGGGCGCTGCGTGCCGCGCCGGGCGGGGGTTGGTACATCGCCCCGGACGCGCTGCTGGACGTGTCGGTGACGCCGTTGTTTCAGCGCCTTGCTACCCGCGTGCTCGCGGGACTGCCCGAGGCCCATGGCGTGCTGGCGCGTCTGTGCGCGGTGCTGGGCTCCGAGCTGGATGTCACGCGCGTGGACGCGGCCCTGCGGTACCTGGAACCGCGCGACGAACAGGTGGGGGTGGCCACGTCGCTGGACGCGGGCGCGGGCTTGCAGCGACTCGCTCGCGCTGGACTGCTGCGACCCATGGGCCTGGGGCGCTTCGCCTTCCGTCATCCGCTTCTGCGCGAGGCGCTCGAAGCGCTCCTTCCTCCCGCGACGCGCCGTGCGCTGCATGCCGCCGCGCGCCAGGCCACCTCGGGCAACTCGCCCGCGGAGCGCCGTCGTCGCGCGCACCATGCCGCGGCCTGTGGAGCGCACGAGGAAGCCGCCATCGCCTTCCTGGTGCTGGCCGAAGAGGCGCGTCGCGCGCACCAGTCGGTGGAGGCGGAGCAGCACTTCACGCGCGCCCTCTCCCTGCTGCTGGAGGAAGACACGGGGCGCCGGGCACTCGCGCTGGCCGGACGCGGCCGTGTGCGGCATCGCCTGCAGCGCTTCCATGAAGGGCTTGGAGACCTGGCCGCGGCGCGAGTCCTCGCGGAGGGGCGCGGCGACATGGCCCTGTCGTTGGACCTGCTGCTGGAGGAGGCCACCGCGCGTGACTGGATGGAGGACGTGGATGGCTCGACGGCGTGCGCGCGCGAGGCGCTGGAGCGAATCGAGCACCTCGATGACCCGCGCCTGTCCCTGCGCTGCTCGCTGGCCCGGGGCCGTCTACACGTGCGTCAGGGAGAGTGGGGCCCGGCGGCGCGCATCCTCTCCTCCGTCGTCGAGGGCGCCGAGGGCGCGCGCGAGCATGAGACGCTCGTCGTCGCCCTGGCCATGCTGGGCTCCGCGCTGACCTTCCTCCAGCGCACGGAGGAAGCCGCCGCTCGTTTCGAGGAGGCCGTGTCGCGCTGCGAGGCCGCCGGCGATGCGCTGCACCTGGCCGCCACCCTCATCAACCGCGTGTTGTTGTGGCTGGGGCAGGGCGATGTGACGCGAATGGAAGGAGACCTGCGCCGCGCCATGGGCCTGGGCCGCGAGCTGGGCCACGCCCAGGTGGAGCGCTGGTCCACCTTCAACCTCGCGGAGGTGCTCTACATGCAAGGGCGATTGGCGGAGGCCCTGCCGCTGGCGCGTCGCTCGCACGAGCTGGGGGTTCGCTTCTTCCTCGAGCACCCGGTGCCCCTGGATGCGTTGCTGCTCGCGCGCATCGGCGCCGCGCTGGGCGACCTGGGAGAGGCGTCCCGACAACTGCGCTGGATTGAGTCCCATTGTCCGCCGGCGTCCCTGCCTCCCACCGCGGTCATGCGTCGGTTGGTGGAGCTCCAGGTGCGCGAGGCCGAGGCCGGTGCGGGCTCACATGAGTCCCGGGCCTGGCATGCCCTGGAGGAAGAGGCGCGAGAGCTGGCCTCCCCCGACGAGAAGGCGGAGCTGCTCCTCCAGGCCGCGCACTCCGCCTTCGCCGCCCGCAAGCTGGCGGAGGGCCTCATCTGGTTGGCCCAGGCCGAGAGCGCCGTGTCAGCCGCGCCCCTGTGGCGCCCCCGGCTCGTCGCCCTCCAGGACGTAGCGAGGCGGGTGTAGCGCGAGCCGCTACAAAGCCGCGCGGACGTGACCTTCCGCGCTACAGCGGACGACCTGCCAGGGCGGCTTCGAGACGGCAAGGTGACCGGCGGCGCGCTGGCCTGGAGCGTGCTTCTGTAGGGGGTATTTCGCCAATTCCGTGTTTTTCACTGGAGGAGCGTCCATGGGTGTCACTGTCCGTCGCCCCCCGTCGGGAATCGTGTCCGTGCTGTGCCTGGTCCTGGCCGGCTGTGGTGGAGGAGGAAGTGGGCCCACCACCCCTCCAGCACCCGAGGTCGGAGAGAGCCAGGCGGAGATTCGCATCGCCAACTCCCTGTCCACCGACGCGCTCGTCCTCAATGCCATCGGCACCAACCCCGAAGCCAACGGGCTGCTGGCGACGACGAGGCTGGTGGACCTCTTCAGCCCGCTAGGTGGAGACCCGCGCATCCTCAAGCAGCTGCATGACCCGGACGCGCAGAAGTTCATGGAGTACCTGGTGAGCTGCGCGCTGGGGCCCAACCAGACGCTCTGGTACTACAACCCCCGAGGTTCGAACCCGGGCCCCCGCGTGTGGGGTGGCAAGGCGGGCCTGTGCACGCAGTGGCTCACGTCGGCTCCCTCGCAGGCGTGTCTCAACCGGGTCTCCGCGTGCCTCCTGTCGCGCAACAACGCGCTGGGCCGCCGAGTGGAGTTGTCCATCCGGGGCGAGGTGCCGGGAGACCCGAGCATCTTCTACCTGGAGGCCGTGACGAAGCCCGCCGAGTACGAGCCGACCACGGCCGTGAAGCTCGACAGCTTCGCCCTGTGTACCGGGAGCGAGACGGGCGCTCAGCGCGACTGTGGCTGGACGGCTGACGGCATCGGCGTTTGTATCCCGGGGTCGACGGTGTCGTTGGGCGCGGGGGGCGTTGTCTCGTGCCCCGGCCCGGCGGTGGGGTCCAGCTCGGGTGCCCAGATGGTGTTGCGCGTCTGCTCGGGAGTCGTCGGCTGCGATTCGGCCCGCACCACCAATCTGGGCGAAGGGGACTCGAGCTGCGCGGGCTCGGAACCCATTGTCACCTTCACCTGCCCCGTGGAGGGCTACTACAGCGTGATGACGGCGCCGTGGGACAGCGACGACGCGGGCACCGCCAGCGTGGACGTGTCAGCTGACTCGCCCACGCGATATGCGCTGTCCGAGTCGCAAGTGTTCGCGGTGCGTGAGGGCGCCTTCTACGGCAACGTCTTCGACCCGAAGGCCCTGGCCACCAAGGTGTCCGTGGAGGAGGTGCAGGTCGGTGGCGAGCGACCGCGTTTCGTCGTGGTCGGCGACGACGCCATCATCGAAGGTGCCATCTACAGGAAGATGTACTCCTGCTACGACCCTTCCTGGGGCGACGGCGCGGCGTACTCCTCGCATCGCGTCTGCGCGCTCCCCAACGCTGGCGCCAACTGCGCGGCCACCGTCGCGGGGCCGTGCTGGGGCTCCGCCGTGAAGCCGTCCCTGCCAGGCAGGTGCGAGGTGAATGACGGCCCGCAGGTGCCCGGAGACGGCGACTACGAGCGGTGCAAGGACCCCTACGGGAACATCTGGAAGGAGCCGGTGACCACGTTCCTCCATGACCCGTGTGGGCCCGTGAGCGATGACCAAACGGGCAAGCTGTGCGGCCGCACGGTGCGACCGCGCAAGGAGCGCTAGTCGATGACGACGGGAGGCGTGGAGTCGCTCTATGGCGAGGAACTGCGGCCAGGAGCCCTGGTGGGTCGTTGGGTGGTGGAGCGCGTCCACTACCGAGGCCCGGTCTCCACCCTCTATCGTGCTCGGGACGTGGGAGGCGGAGGCGCCTCGGCGCTGAAGGTCCTCCAGTCGTCGGCGCTGACGACGGACACCGCGCTGCGCCGCTTCCGTCGCGAGGCGGCCACGCTCCAGCGGCTGAGTCATCCGCACATCGTCGGTGTGCACGACTATGGCGAGCTCCCGGATGGCAGGCCCTTCATCGCCATGGAGTGGCTGGAGGGCAGGGACCTGGCCGCGGAGCTGGCGGCGCGGGGGCCTCTGTCCTCACGTGAGGCGCTGGAGGTGCTGGAGCAGGTGGGCGCCGCGCTGCGGGTGGCCCATTCCGCGGGCGTGGTGCACCGGGACCTCAAGGCGCAGAACGTGATGAAGCTGTCCGGGAGCGGCGAGTCTCTCGTGGTGAAGCTGGTGGACTTCGGCGTGGCGAAGGGGCTGACGGCGGACTCGCCCGGTGCTTCTTCGCTCACCCATACCGGCGTGGCCCTGGGCACGCCGCTGTCCATGGCGCCGGAGCAGATTCGCGGTGAGGCGCCCGATGCCCGCACGGACCTGTACGCGCTGGGCGTGCTGCTGTTCCAGCTCGTCACCGGACAGCCTCCCTTCCAGGGCGCCACCCGGCATGAAGTCGAGGAGCAGCACCTGCACGCGCCCCCTCCGAGGCCCGGCGAGCGAGCCCCGGTGCCCGAGGCGCTGGACGACGTGGTGCTGCGCTGTCTGGCCAAGAATCGCGAGGACCGCTACCCGGACGTCGTCGTGCTGCTGGAGGACCTGCGGCGCGCGGTGGGAGGAGAGAAGCCGCGCGAGGCCCAGGGCCACGCGGTGGCGCTCTACGCGGAAGCGCGACTGTCGCGGGCCCCCGACTCCGCGCTGCTGGAGCGGATGGACTCCCTGCTGGAGCGGACCGGCGCGGTGGCTCGGGAGGCGGGGCTCGAGGTGCGACTGGAGGGGAGCGGCTGCCTCATGGCGCTGGCGGCTCTGCCCGATGACGCCATCTCCGAGCGCGCCGTGCGTGAGCGTGTGCTCGCGGCGGCCCTGTCGCTGCTGGAGGGCGCGCGCGACTCCCGCGATGCGGACGGCGTGCCCGTGGAGCTGGCCATCACCGTCCACGTGGACCGCCTTCCCAGTTCAGAGGGACGCGGGAGCGCGGACGGCAGCCTGCTGCACCTTCCCGGCTGGGTCGCGGACTTCCAGGACGCGGGGCTGGTGGCCACCGGGGCGGCGCTGCGGGACTTGGAGTCGGGCTTCCTCGCCGCGCCGTTGCCGGGCGGCGGAGCCATCTGGTCCCGCGTCACCGGCCGACGCTGACGCTCACGGCTTGATGCCGTGGCGGCGCAGCAGTCGGTAGAGATGCACCCGGTCCATGCCCGCGGTGACGGCGGCCTGGGCCACCTTGCCCTGGTGCTTCTCCAACAGCGCGCGCAGATAGCGCCGCTCGAAGTCGTCCACCGCGCGGCGGCGCTGGTCCGCGTAGGGCAGGCTGGGGTCCACCTCCATGGGGTTGCCCGAGCGCGACTCGTCCTCGGTCAGCTCCACGGCTTCCTCGAAGACGAGGCAGCGCTCCAGGTAGTTGCGCAGCTCGCGCACGTTGCCGGGCCACGCCGCGTAGCGCAGCCGCGCCAGGAAGTCCGGCGTGCGCAGCGAGGCCGTGCGCTCGCGGTCCGCGCCCAGCGAGCCGAGGATGCCCTCCACCAGCAGGGGCAGGTCCTCCGGACGCTGACGCAGCGGGGGCAGGGGGATGCGCAGAACCGCGAGCCGGAAGAAGAGGTCCGAGCGGAAGCGTCCCGCGTTGACCTCCGCGCGCAAGTCACGGTGCGTGGCCGCCATCAACCGCACGTCCACCGGCTGGTACGTGTTGCTGCCGACGCGGCGAATCTCCCGGTTCTCCAGCACGCGCAGCAGCTTGGGCTGCAGCTCCGCGGGCAGCTCGCCAATCTCGTCGAGGAAGACGGTGCCGCCAATGGCCTCCTCGAAGACGCCCGCGCGGCGATGGACGGCGCCGGTGAAGGCGCCCTTCTCGTGGCCGAACAGCTCGCTCTCCAGGAGGTGCGCGGGGATGGCGCCGCAGTCCACCACGAGGAAGGGCCCGTCCTTGCGGCGGCCCGCGTCGTGGATGGCCTGCGCGGCCTGGCTCTTGCCCGTGCCCGTCTCGCCCTCCAGCAGCACCGTGACGTCGCGAGACGCGGCGCGCTCCATCATCGCGAAGCACACGCGCATGGCCACCGAGGCGCCCACGAGCGTCCCGAAGCGCGTGCTCTCCGACACCGGCAGCCGGTTGTTCTCCGCGCTGAAGTCGAACCGCAGCACCACGCGGCCCAACCTCAAGAGGGAGCCGCTGCGCAGCACGCCCTCCATCACCTGGACGCCATCCAGGATGACGCCGTTGAGGCTGTCCAGGTCCCTCACCTGGGGGCCCTTGGGGCCGATGCGAATCTCGCAGTGGAAGCGCGACACGGTGGAGTCATCCACCGCGAAGTCGTTGAGCGGGTGCGAGCCCACCGAGCAGGTGTCCGCCGTGGACTCCCACGTGCTGCCGGAGTTGGTGCCTTCCACCACCGTCAGGCGGAAGCGGCGCACCGTCGACGCGTCATAGGCACGGCGCCCTTGCTCATAGGGCAGCGTCACGTGCAGCGCTTCGTCTCCTGAGTCCCGGGCCTCCAGCTTCCAGAGCGAATCGTTCTGCACGTCTGGAGTTAAGGGGGTTGTGCGGGCCCGGTCGGAAGCAGACATGAGCTTCAGGATAACATGGCCGCGTGACGCCGAGTCTTCGCTCATCCATCTCCGCCTGCCTGGCAGGACTCCGGGGAACGCCCTCGCGGAGACCCGGCGCGGCGAGACACCGGCCGGGCTCCGCGCCCCCC
>NZ_JABUMQ010000365.1:0-10375 GCF_013336645.1 Myxococcus sp. CA039A
CTTCCCCGGCAACCTCCCTCCGGTCCTGCTCCCGCGAAGCCGTGTCGCCCCCCCTCCTCTCCCACCTGCGCCGCAACGCGGCCGCGTATGGCGCCCTGCTGACGGGGCTGCTCATCACCGCGGGGGCCACGGCCTACGTCCAGCGCGGCGTGGACCTGCGCCGGGAGCAGCTCTTCGAGAACGCCGTCACCGACGGCAGCGTGGCGCTCCTGCAACGCATGGACATGTACCAGGCCATGTTGCTGGGCACGCGCGGGGTGTTCAGCGGCAGCCAGGAGGTGGAGCGGCGGGAGTTCCGCGCGTACACCGCGAGCCTGGAGGCCCGGCGGCGTTTTCCTGGCATCCAGAGCATCGGCTTCGCCCAGTGGCTTCGCGAGGAGGACCTTCCACGGCACGAGGCCGAGGTGCGCGCCGAGGGCTTCCCCGACTATCGCATCCGTCCCCGCATCGTGCGGCAGGACCACGCCGTCATCACCATGGTGGAGCCCTTCGACGGGAACAACGCGCGCGCGTTCGGCTTCGACATCACGTCCGAGCCCGTGCGTCACGCGGCCCTCCAGCGCGCGCTGGAGACGGGGCTGCCCGCGGCCTCCGGCAAGGTGCGGCTGGTGTCGGAGCCGAAGAGCGCACCGGACCGACAGGTGGGCTTCCTGCTCTACGTGCCGCTCTACGAGGAGCCCGAGCCCTCGACCCCCGAAGCACGCCGCGCCCAGATTCAGGGCTTCGTGTTCGGCGCCTTCCGCATGAGGGACCTGGTGGAGGGCCTGCGCTTCCCCGGCTTCCAGTCCACCATCGACCTGACCATCTACGACGGGGCGGGCACCCGCGCGACGGACCTGCTCTACACCTCGCGCTCCGAGCAGACCCCGAAGGGGCGCGGCCTGCTGCGTGAGCAGCTCACCGTGCTGGTGGCGGGAACCCCCTGGACGCTCGTCTTCACCACGCGGCCCGCCTTCTTCGAGGGGACGCGCTCCAGTCACCCGGCCACGGTGGCCGGCGGTGGGCTGCTGATGTCGCTGCTGGTGTTCCTCGTCACGCGCGCCCAGGTGAACGCGAGGGCCAGCGCGGAGCGTGCCAGCGCCAAGCAGCGGCGACTGGCGAGCGAGGCCCGAGCGGCGGTGCGGGTGCGCGACGAGTTCCTCAGCGTCGCCGCGCACGAGCTGCGCACGCCGCTGACGTCCCTGAAGCTCCAGCTCCAGCTCCTCTTCCGACAGCTCCACCAGGGCGAGCCCGTGGACACGGTGCGCCTGGAGCGCGGCGTGGAGACCTGCGAGCGGCAGACGACCCGACTCACCAAGCTGGTGGACAGCCTGCTGGACGTGTCGCGGCTGTCGAGCGGCAAGATGGAGCTCCAGTTGGAGCCGCTGGAGCTGGGAGAGCTGGTGCGCGAGCTGGTGCGCCGCTTCGAGGCGGAGGCGCAGACGATGAACGTGCGCCTGGACGTGGACACGCCCGAGCCGGTGACGGGCCGGTGGGACCGGCTGCGGCTGGAGCAGGTCATCACCAATCTATTGTCCAACGCGCTCAAATACGGACACGGCGCGCCGGTGGACGTGCGCGTGCTCGGGGACAAGGCAGAGGCCCGGCTGGAGGTGAGGGACCGGGGCATCGGCATCGCGCCCGAGGACGCGGCGCGCGTGTTCGACCGCTTCGAGCGCGCGGTGTCCAGCCGCCATTACGGCGGCCTGGGCCTGGGGCTGTTCATCACCCGCCAGCTCGTCGAGGCACATGGCGGACGCATCTTCCTGGAGAGCCACCCGGGTCAGGGCACGACCTTCGTCGTCGTGTTGCCTCGCACCGGACCTGTCTCCGGGACACAGATGCCACCCCCGCCCCCGACGGAGCCTACCGGGCCGCTCGCGCCCTGAGCGGGAGCCGAGCCCGACGAGAGGACACGTCCCCCGCCGGGCTCGTGCCACCTGTCAGAGGCGCGCGAACCGGGTGTTGTTACTCGTACGTCGGCAGACAGCGGCTGCCGACCGCCGTGTACGGCTGCCAGACACAGCGCTGCGAGCCCGTCCTACAGGCCTCCTGCGTCTTGAACTGCGCGCAGAAACATTCCCAGGCATTGGCGCTGGAGCAGAGCTCCTGCTCCGTCCCGGAGACAGCCTCCGGCTCGGTTCCAGCGGACTCGACACCACCACCACACGCGGACAGACCCAGGAGCGAAAACAACACGACCAAGCGACGCATGATGTGAACTCCAGCGCGATGAGGGCGCAGCCACCCTCGGTGAGCTGGACCTTGCCTCAGGCATCAGAGGGGTGTCCAGGATTACAAGGAAATAAGAATTTCCCAGCAACGACAGTGCCTCGTGAGAGGCACCGATTCCTAGACACCGACGGACGACAGGTGGCGCAAGGTGGAGGGTGGCGCGGCGCTACCAGGCGTAGTCCTCGGGCGCGGGACGGTGCCCCGGGAAGATTTCATCCAGCCGGGCCAGGGCCTTGTCATCGAGCTTCACCTCGAGCGCTCGGAGCGCCGCGTCGAGCTGCCCCGCGGTGCGGGGTCCGATGATGGGCGCGGTGACGGCGGGTTGGTGCAGCAGCCACGCCAGCGAGACGTCACCCGGCTCGTGTCCCAGCTCGGCGGCGAGACTCTCGTAGCGTTCGATTCGCTCGCGATTCTTCTGGAGGGCTTCCTGCGCGCGGCCCTCCAGCCGGCGCTTGCCCTCGCGTTCCTTCTTCAGCACGCCGCCGAGCAGACCGCCCTGGAGCGGAGACCACGGCAGGATGCCGACGCCGTAGTGCTGAGCGGCGGGCAGCACCTCCAGCTCCACGGTGCGCGCCATCAGGTTGTAGAGGGACTGCTCGCTCACCAGCCCCATGAAGTCGCGTCGCGCGGCGGCGGCCTGGGCCTGGGCGATGTGCCAGCCCGCGAAGTTGCTGCTGCCGACATAGAGCACCTTGCCCTGGGCGACAGCGACCTCCATCGCCTGCCAGATTTCCTCCCACGGCGTGGCGCGGTCCACGTGGTGGAACTGGTACAGGTCGACGTAGTCGGTGCGCAGCCGCTTGAGGCTGGCGTCCAGCGCGCGGCGGATGTTGAGCGCGGACAGCTTGCCCTCGTTGGGCCACTCTCCCATGGGGCCGTAGAGCTTGGTGGCGAGCACGGTGCGCTCGCGCCGACGGCCGCCCTGCGCGAACCAGTTGCCGATGATTTGCTCGGTGCGGCCCTTGTTCTCGCCCCAACCGTAGACATTGGCCGTGTCGAAGAAGTTGATTCCCCGCTCCAGCGCGGAGTCCATGATGGCGTGCGCGTCAGGCTCCTCGGTGGTCCAGCCGAAGTTCATCGTGCCCAGGCACAGCCGACTGACAGAGAGCCCCGAGCGCCCCAGGTTCGTGTACTTCATGTCGACTCCCTCGCGGCCGGATGGAAGGACGCTGCGCGTTGGGGAACGGTCCGGCCGGATGCCGTTCGAGCGCGCCACAGTGACGACTTGCATCCAGTGCGTCGAGTCCGAACAGGACCACCGTTCAATCCCTGCCCTTCGACCCGGACCCTCGCAGGGGGCGTCACGAGCGTGGGGGGCCACGGGCTCAGCGCAGCGCCACCGACGTCATTCGCGACACGATTCGCAGACAGGCCTTGAGGGCGGGGCCTGGGGGCGTGGGAGCTCGGGCAATCACCAGGTCCACGTGGCGGGGAGCTCCCGCGACGGCGCGATAGACGGCGCCCTCTCGCGAGAAGGTGCGGACCGACTCCGGGAGGATGGCGCACCCGAGCCCGGCCGCCACCAGGCTCACCATGGTGAACCACTCCACCGCCTCGGTGACGAACGTGGGCGTAAACCCCGCCTCCAGGCACATGCCCATCATCGCGTCATGCAGCGACGGCGCCGTGTCCCGCGCGAAGCCGATGAAGGGCTCATCCGCGAGCTGCTCCAGCGGCACCCGCGCGCGGCGCGCCAGCCGATGACGCGACGGCAGAACCAGCACGAGCGGCTCCCGGCGCAGCGTGTCGACGCGAACCCCTGGCGCGATGACGGGCCCGCGCACGAAGGCAACGTCGAGCTGTCCCAGCCGGACCTCCTCCAGGAGCGTCACGCTGTCCGCCTCGCGCAGCATGAGGTGCACATCCGGGTGCTCGGCCCGCAGGCCGCGCAGGACGTCCGGCACCAGGGCGAACGCGGCCGGATTGACGAACCCGACGCGCAGCAAGGACTGCTGCTCCCTGGCGGTGCGCTGGGCGGCCTCCGCCGCATGGGACAGGTGGACGAGCGCTCGCCTTCCCGCTTCGAGCAGCGTCCTGCCCGCCGGGGTCAGCTCGACGCGCCGCCGGTCCCGCTTCAAGAGCTGACAGCCCAGCTCCTCCTCCAGGCGGCGAATCTGCTGGCTCAGCGCGGGCTGCGCCAGACGCAGGCGCTCCGCGGCCTTGCGGAAATGCAGCGTCTCCGCGACCGCGATGAAACACGTGAGGCGACGGGCATCGAGCGTGGGTGAGATCACTTCGCTATCACAGGCCTGGATTTCGGTATTGGACGCGAGGCGGGGAGCTGACTTCTAACGGAGCCCATGTCCTCGAGCATCATGGCCTTCCTGGCATCGCTGTCACTCGCCATTTCGGGCGTGCCCCGGTTCGAGCCCGCACCCTGCCCCGCCACCGTGGAAGCCGGGGAGCGCATCGACTGTGGGTTCCTGGTGGTTCCGGAGAATCGGAGCAAGGCGGAAAGCCGCTCCATCCGGCTGCCGGTGATGCGTCTGCGAAGCCGCGCCGAGCACCCGGCGAAGGACCCGCTGCTCTTCATGCCGGGCGGCCCCGGGGTCAGCTCCGTGGCCCGGCTGCGCTCCGGGAAGAAAAACCTCCTGCTCGACGAGCGCGACCTCATCGTCCTCGAGCAGCGCGGCGTGAAGATGGCCCAGCCGGCGCTGGAGTGCCCCGAAATCAACACGCTCAAGGGAGAGATGGCGGCGGGCCGGCTGCGCGGTGCCAGTGCCCAGAACGCGCTGACGAAGGCGGCGGGCCGCTGCCGCGCGACGTTGACGGCGTCCGGGGTCGACCTGGACGGGTACACGACGACGGCGACGGCGGATGACATCGAGGATTTGCGCAAGGTCCTCGGCTACGAGACGTGGAACCTCCAGGGCCTCTCCTACAGCACGCGGTTGATGCTCACCGTGCTGCGCAGACATCCGGCGGGAGTGCGCTCGGTCATCCTGGATTCGGTGCTGCCGCCCGAGGTGAACTTCGACGAGGTCGCCGCGGTGAACCTGCTGCGCTCGCTCGACCTCGTGTTCGACGGGTGCGCCATCGACCGGGAGTGCTCGGCCGCGCATCCCGACTTGCGCAAGCGCTTCGCCCAGCTCGTCGCCACCGCCGAGCGCAAGCCCTTGCCGCTCGTCTTGAAGGAGGCCGCTACGGGAGGTCGGCCGGTGGAGGTGCGTGGGGCGCAGGTCGTCGAGGCCCTCTATTCGGCGCTGCATGACCCCGAGCGGATTCCCCTCCTCCCGCGCATCATCAGCCGGGCGGCGGCGGGCGATTACTCGGAGCTGACGCCGCTGGTGGAGGACAGCCTGGGTCCGTCGACGATGAGCTGGGGGCTGCGGCTGTCGGTCTGGTGCTCGGAGGAGATTCCGTTCGAGGACCCGAAGCGCATCGCGGCGCAGCGCTCACCGGCCCTGGGGCTGGGCGGGGTGGACGAAGGGACGGCGTCCATGGAGACGTGCCGGGTGTGGAACGTGGCGCCAGTGCCCGCGGAGGAGAACACGCCGGTGAAGAGCGACGTGCCGACGCTCATCTTCGCGGGGGAGTTCGACCCGGACACGCCTCCTGACTGGGGACGGCAGTTGCTCGAGTCCATGTCACAGGCCCGCTACGTCGAGCTGCGAGGCTACAGCCATGGCGCGTCGTTCAATCGCTGCGGAGGACAAGTCACCATGGCCTTCCTCCGCGACCCCAAGGGGCCACTGCCCCTGGACTGCGTCCTCCAGCTTCGCGGCGCGGACTTCGGCAAGAGCGCAGCGGCACCTTGAGGCGCCGTTGCGTCCGAGGCGCTAACCTCTGGAGGCATGACGACCAGGACACTCCCGTTCCGAGGGAGCATGAGCCACAAGCCTTCCGAGAGCCTCCGTCACGATATCGAGCGGTGGCTGAGAGAGTTCCTGCTCAATCCCACGGAGCCCGCTGACCAGCGCGAGCGGGCCCGCGAGCTCGGCGGGCTGCCCCTGTACGCCGACATGGGCGGCCTGGTCGTCCTTCGCCCAGACGGCACGGTGTTGACGTACGACTGGGAGGAATCCAAGTCCGAAGCGACTGATGACGTGTGGAAGGTGGTCGCACTCACCACGAGCCGCGAGAAGTATCCCCGACTGCGGGAGCTGTTGCCCGAACGCACCGTGAGCGCGCTCGACTGCGCGGCCTGCACGGGGACGGGGTCCATCCTCCGCACCGCGACGTGCTGGAAATGCCTGGGCCTCGGCTGGCACGAGCCAGAGGCCGTTGGCGTCGCGGGTTGAAGGAGCCTCGCCGGAAGCCGGCGTCACTCCATCAAGCCACGTGAGATGCGCGACGAACGCGCCGCTGCACGAAGTGGGTGAGCAGCAACACCACGCCCCACCACACCAGCCCCCAGACAAGGACGACCGCGACCCAGCCGAGCACCGATGGTCCGGCCCAGCCGCCCGACGGCTCCTGCGACAAGACTGGGAGCCCCAGGGCACGCAGGGGCATCAGCGGCAGGTAGACGGAGCCGGCCAGCGCGGGCGCAATCGACGCCGGGACGAAGACAATCGCGAGGAAGTGCAGCGCCATCATCGCGCCCCAAGCCACCCATCGAATCAGCATTGCGTCACAGCCTCTGGTGACCGGGCCCATGAGTCAAGGGCAGCCTCAGGGCACGGCGAAGGCACGCAGGTGCGTCCACTCGTCCTTCACCGTCGCGGCCAACATCGCCTCCTGCAGCGAAGGGAGAGGCCACGCGTCGAGTTCGAGACTCCTCGAGACGCGCGCGACCTCCCGTCCCTCTTCGAGCGCCAGCGCCGCTTGGGTGAGTCGCTCGGAGTCAATGAGCAGCATGGCCCCCTCCCTCATCGTGTTCAGCCCCACCAGGCGCTCGACGAGCGTCGACTCGGCCGCCATGCGCTCGCCCAGGGACCACAGCACCCGCCCCAGCCGCATGCGGTGGTCGGTGGAGAGCCTCCCGTAGGAGGCATCGACGACCTTGGAGATCAAATAGGGCCCGTCAAGCACCAGCTCATTCACCATCACCATGAAGGCGCCATTCTCGGGGTGAGTCACTCCCGCTGACCTCAAGAGCCGCTCAGCCTCCGCGTACATCGACACGGTGGACGTGGGCCGGAAGTCGGGCAGGGCCGCGATGCGCTCCAGTTCGCGGAGCTCTTCGTCCGTGAACGGCGCATCGGCCACGCGAGGCTCCAGCAAGAGAAGGAGGGAGCGCTGCATGTCCGTCGGCGCATCCTCCGCGAAGCGACGGAGTCGTGACCGCAACAGGTCGCGCTG
Source organism: Myxococcus sp. CA039A (assembly GCF_013336645.1). Taxonomy (NCBI): domain Bacteria; kingdom Pseudomonadati; phylum Myxococcota; class Myxococcia; order Myxococcales; family Myxococcaceae; genus Myxococcus; species Myxococcus sp. CA039A. The sequence goes on from NZ_JABUMQ010000365.1 coordinate 7,459, forward strand.
CTCCCCAGCCAGGACATCGCGCTGGAAGAACGCCAGGGCGGCCAGCAGCAATCCAGGGTCCTTGACCTCCTCCAGATGCGCGAACAGCCAGCGCCGCGACTCCGCATCAAGCTCGTCGCCGGCGAGCGCGAGCACCAGCCGGACCTCCGCGCTGTTCGTCCGCCCCCAGGCTCCAGCCAGCAGTGCCTTCGCCTTCTCCAGGAGATCACCCATCCCGTCGAACAGGTCGCGGTCCTGGAACCCCGGACGACCCGCCTTCCTCCACGCCCACAAGAATGAGTCGCGCCAGTCCTCTGTCGGGTGGGTACCGCGCCTCTCGATGAGCACTTCGAGGACCGGTGCTTCGAGACTCGCGGGCGCCGATGCGCGCAGGCGCTTCACCATCCCCGTGGCCTCCTTCAGCGAGCCCCGCTCCAAAAAGACACAGGTCTGGACGAAGAGGGCCTTCGCGTCGGTGGGCGCATCTGCGAGGGCTTCGTCGAGTTGCCGCTGCGCGGTGTCGAAGTCCTTCCGCTCCGTGGCCTCGACAGCGCGCGCCACTCGCATGGAGTGCTGCTCCGGATGGGACACCAGCAAGGGAGTGGCCTGAGAATGCATACCGCCCGGGGTGGTGGAACATGCGGCGAAGAACAGGAGCAGAAAGGAACGCGCGAAAGACATGGGCGCTCCGAGCCTACCCGAAGTCACCGTGGAGACCGCCCCTGCCCTGGCGGCACGCGGGTGGTGCATTTCTTCCAAGCGCTCGCGGCCCGTTCGGGGTGGAATCCGCGTCCAACATCCTGGAGGCCACACCCCATGTCGTCGACCGCTTCACCGCTCGCAGCCCCCGAACCGTGGGACCTCGTCGCGCCCGAGTACGTGCGCGAGCTGCTCCCCGTGTTCGAGAACTTCGCCCGGGACGCCCTCTCTCGCATGGCCGTCGGCCCGGGCTCGCGCGTGGTGGATGTGGCGGCGGGTCCCGGCACCCTCTCCCTGCTCGCGGCGCGACAGGGCGCCCGCGTGACGGCGGTGGACTTCGCCCCCCAGATGCTCTCCGCGCTGCGTGAGCGCGCCACCGCGGAAGGGCTCGACATCGAAGCGCTCGCCGGCGACGGCATGGCCCTGCCCCTGCCCGACCAGACGTTCGACACCGCCTTCTCCCTCTTCGGCCTGATGTTCTTCCCGGACCGCCCGCGCGGCTTCCGCGAGCTGCACCGCGTGCTCGTCCCAGGCGGCCGCGCCATCGTGTCGAGCTGGCTGCCCTTGGAGCACTCCCCCGCGATGAACACCGTCTATCAAAGCTTCGCGGAGCTGATGACAGGCGGCGGTGGTGGCGGTGGCGCGCCTCGGGACGGCATGATGCCCTTGTCGGACCGGGAGACGTGTCTGCGCGAGATGGCCTCGGCTGGCTTTGACGAGGTCGCCGTGTACGAGACGACGGCCCGCGCGGAATACCCATCCACCGCCGCCATGGTGGACTCCATGATTCGCGCGAGCGCCCCCGTCGTCCTGGCGCGCAAGGCCCTGGGTGAGAAGTGGCCCTCCATCCAGCAGGCCCTGCTGGAGAAGGTCTCCACCGTCCTGGGCCCGGGACCCCAGGTCGGCCTCTTCAATGCCTACCTCACCACGGGCATCCGCCATCCGTCCGCGGCGTCCAAGAACAGACACCCCACCGCCAACAAGCGTTGACCGAAAGACAGTCCCGCCACTTTTCCCGGCCCCTGGAGCCCGGAACGCCCGATTGTGACCTTTCCTCTCTCCGGAACGTCTGCGATGGCATTGCGGCTCCGGAGACAGCGTGGGGACCTACCGCATCGTGAAGAAGCTGGCCGCGGGCGGTATGGCCGAGGTCTTCCTGGGCAAGGTGGTGGGCGCCGAGGGCTTCGAGAAGCCTGTCGCCGTCAAGCGCATCCTCCCCTCCTTCGTGCAGGACGCGGCCTTCGTCGACCTGTTCCTGCGCGAAGCCAAGCTCTCCGTCTCGCTTCAGCACGGCAATGTCTTGCAGGTGCTGGACCTGGGCTCCAGCGCCGGCCAGTACTACATGGTGATGGAGTTCGTGGACGGGGAGAACCTGGGCGCGCTGCTCAAGGCGGCGCGCAGGCGACAAGTCCCGTTGGGGATTCGCGAAATCTGCTTCATCGCCCAACAGGTGGCGGACGGCCTCGCGTATGCCCATGGCTGCACGGACTCCAGCGGCGCCCCGCTCAACATCATCCACCGCGACGTCAACCCCTCCAACGTCATGGTCTCCAGCAACGGGGGCGTGAAGCTGGCCGACTTTGGCATCGCCAAGGTCGCGGACGAGGGACACCAGGAGACGCAGGTCGGCGTGCTCAAGGGCAAAATCAACTACCTGTCCCCCGAGCAGGTCCACGGCCGTCCCGTGGACCAGCGCAGCGACATCTTCCTGCTGGGCCTGCTGCTCTACGAGATGCTCGCCGGACGCCGCCTCTTCGAGGGGACCACACCTCACATCATCCACGCGCTGGGCAACTTCGACGAGCGCGCCCTGGAGCCCCTGCCCGGCGTCCCCGCGCCGCTGTGGGCCCTGCTCCTGCGCGCACTGGCCGCCCAACCCGCCGCGCGCTTTCCCGTGGCCCGTGAGTTCTCCGAGTCCATCCAGAACTTCCTCTTCGACCACCGCCTGCGCGTGAGCGCCTCCGACATCGCCAGCCTCTTCGGCCGCGCCTTTCCCGACTGGCGCTCGCCCCTGGCGGACCTGGCCAGTGTCCCCGGAGAGGAGATTCGCCTGGAGGGCGCGGACTTTCCGCGCACGCGCACTCCTCCCGGAAGGGAGACCCGACGTCCTCCTCCGGGCCCACCACCCATGCTGCGTCCCGTGACGCCGCCTCCCAACGGGATGGGAGTCACAGCGGTGGCTCGCCCTCCCACCGCGAGTCCTCCGACGCTGGGAATCGAGCCCCCCACACGACTGGCC
>NZ_JABUMQ010000366.1:0-10369 GCF_013336645.1 Myxococcus sp. CA039A
ACCCGCGCCGCCGCCCGCGCTCGCGCTCGCACCCCAGCCGCTCCCGGAGACCGCGCCCTCCCGCGACAACGCGCCCCCGGAGAAGTCCGCGCCCGCGCCCCGCGCCGAGCCGGCCGCGCCCACCGTGGGTGGCGTGCCCATCTCCGCGCCGCTCGCGCTGCTGCTTCGCAAGCTGGACGCGTTCAACACGCTGGTCGACCGCGGAGAGATGACGAAGGCGGGCGTGATTGCCGCGGACGTGCTGGCCACCGTGGAGCGGTTCGACCCGCGCGTGTACCTGCCCTCGCTCTTCACCCGCTTCTACTCCGGCCTGAGCGGCCACGCGCGCGACCTGGAGCCATTCCTGCAAGAGGCCGACTCGCTGCCCATGCGCGCGCTGGAGCAGCTCTACCGGGTGGACCTGGAAGCCTTCCTCGCCCAGCCCTCGCTGACCTCCAGAGAGGAGGACTGACGCCATGCTCGACGCCACGCCCACCTCCTCCACCCCGGCCGCCGGGGAGCCCTCCATCGAGGCGCGCATCATCGAGCGCGCCCACGAGTTCGACATCCCCGCGCTGGTGGAGCTGCTCTTCAAGGAGGGCTACGGCCCGGATGACCTGGAGCTGCGCAGCCACCGGGGCACCGTGCACGCCCCCCAGCTCGTCCACTCCATCGAGTTCGCGCGCAACCCGCGCCGCGCCATCATCACCGTCAACCTGGGACTGCTCAGCGTCCAGTCGCCCCTGCCCTCCTTCTTCCTCAAGGCGATGGAGTCGCTGCAGCACGACGCGATGGAGAGCTTCCTGGGCTACTTCGACCACCTGCTCCTGCGCGCGCGCTTCGCCGGCCTCTTCCCGGAGCGCGACGGCTCGCTCTTGCCGGGCTGGGAGGGCTCCGCCGCGCACCGCCTGCGCCTCTTGCGCCCCGCCTGTCCCTCCACGCTGCACTGGCTGTTCTCCCACGCGTACCCGGAGGCGGAGGTCCGCGTGCGGCGCGCCACCCGCCGCCAGCGCATCGACACGCGCGGCATCCAACTGGGCGGCGCGGCGCTGGGCGACGGCACCTCCATGGGCGGCTTCGCCACCGTGCCCACCGGTGGCCTCGAAGCCTGGCTGCACATGAACGAGGCCTTCTGTGGCACCGGCACTGCATGGGCCATTGAAGCGCGACGCCGGCTGCGCTCGCGCGTGTTGCCTCACCTCATCGATACACCGGTGTTCCTCACCGTGGTGCTGGTCATCAGGGACCAGCACGGACACGCCCGCGTCGAGGACTCCAGTCACCTGGGCTACGAGCCCATCATCGGCGGACCCGAGCAGTCGCGGCAGGTGGTCCTGTTCTCCGGTGACACCACGCCGACCTCACCGCCTCCGCAGTGACGCAGGACCCCGGCGCGTCCCGCCGGGTCGCAGAAAGGCCTTCCACCCGAGGGGAGTAACGTAGCCATGTCAATCCAGGAACAACTGCCCAAGTCGCGCATCACGCTCACGTACCGGACCACCATCAATGGCGAGCAGGAGGCGGTCGACCTGCCGCTGCGCATGCTGATGCTGGGAGACTTCTCGCTCGGCTCCTCCGAGGACCGGAAGGTGGACCTCGATGCGCGCAAGCTGCGCTCGGTCAACGGACGCAACCTGAACGAGCTGATGGCGGACATGAAGATGTCCGTGAACTTCCAGGTGCCCAACCGCATCAACCCGGACGTGGAAGCCGACCTGAACGTCGAGCTGCCCATCACCAAGATGAAGTCCTTCCACCCGGACGAAATCGTCAACCACGTCCCCAAGCTCAAGGCGCTGCGGCTGCTCAAGAAGCTGCTGTTGGAGATGCAGTCCAGCATCGACAACCAGAAGGCGCTGCGGAACATGGTCTACGAGCTGTTCTCCAACAAGGAGGCGCTCAAGGCCGTCCTCGCCGAGCTGAAGGACTACGAGTCGCTGAAGCTGCCCAAGGCGATTCCCGCGAACGCCACGCCCGCCGCCAACGGCGCTGGGGCCACCACGCCCGCCGCCACGGCCCCCGCGACCGCGCCGGCCACCGTCCCCGCCACCGTGAACTCGTAAGCCGCCGCTCACGTCCACTCTATTTCCACGAAGGTAACCGTCATGGCTGAAACCTCATATCTGCCTGGGTTGTTCAAGAGCGTGCGGCTGGAGCGTCCCGTGGACGCCAAGCCGATGATCTCCGAGAAGTTCGTCCCCGCCCTCGATGAGAAGGAAGTCACCATCGAGGCGCGCTTCATGTCCTCGCTCGCCGCGCTCGTCCAGAACGTGTCGCCGGCGACGACGGATGCGGGCGACGCGGTGCGCTTCGACAAGGGCCAGGTGCTCGACGTCGTCGACCGCATCGACGCGATGATCAACGACCAGATGAACGAAATCCTCCACCACGAGCGCTTCCAGAAGATGGAGTCGGCGTGGCGGGGCCTGGAGGACCTGGTCTCCCACACCAACTTCAAGGCGAACATCGCCATCGACCTGCTGGACGCCGCGCAGGACGAGCTGGGTCAGGACTTCGAGAACAACTCCGCGGACGTGTTCGCCGGCTCGTTGTTCAACAAGGTCTACATCCAGGAGTACGACCAGTACGGCGGCCAGCCCTTCGGCGCCCTGGTGGGCCTGTACGAGTTCTCCTCCACGCCGGGCGACATCAAGTGGCTGACGCAGATGGGCAAGGTGGCCAACGCGGCGCACTGCCCGTTCATCGCCGCCGTCAGCCCCAAGTTCTTCGGCTGCGACAAGGTCGAGGAGATGGAGGCCATCAAGGACCTGGAGGGCGCGCTCGCCCACCCGCGCTACGGCAAGTGGAACGAGCTGCGCAACAGCGAGGAGGCCGCATACCTGGGCCTGACGTTCCCCCGCTACGTGCTGCGCCTGCCCTGGCATCCGGACAAGAACCCGTGCGACGACCTCCACTTCACGGAGGATTCGCAGGGTGACTCCAACAAGTACCTCTGGGGCAACTCGTCCATCCTCTTCGCCCGCAACATGGTGAAGGCGTTCGAGAACTCCGGCTGGTGCCAGTCCATCCGCGGCCCCAAGGGCGGCGGTCTGCTCACCGGCCTGCCGGTGGACACGTTCTTCATGCGCGGCCAGGAGGAGCTCAAGGCCCCGGTGGAGATCGCCATCCCGGACTACCGCGAGTTCGAGTTCGCGCGGTGCGGCTTCATGCCGCTCGTGTACAAGAAGGGCTCCAGCGAGGCGACGTTCTTCAGCACCCAGTCCGCCAAGGTCGCCAAGCGCTTCAAGGACCCGAAGGACTCGGAGAACTCGCAGCTCGTCACGAACCTGGCGTACACGTTCTCCATCACCCGCCTGGCGCACTACGTGAAGTGCATCATGCGCGACAACATCGGCAGCACCGCCGATGCGCCCTATATCCAGCGTCAGCTCGACGCGTGGCTGGCGGGCTACGTCACGACGGTGGCCAGCCCCGATGACCTCACGGTCCGCCGCTTCCCGTTCAAGGCCACCAGCGTGGTGGTGGAGCAGCGCACGGGTGAAATCGGCTGGTACGACTGCAAGGTCGCCGTCCTGCCGCACATCCAGTTCGAAGGCCTCAACGTGGAGCTGATGCTCGAGTCCCGGCTCGGGTAGGCCCCGCTTCTCTTCACCCAACCCCCAACCATCCAGGAGTGAGTCATGCCTCAATTCGCACGTGACTTGGACGTCTATCAGGGCTTCAACTTCAAGAAGGACAAGCAGACCCCCGTGGGCTTCATCACCTCCATCACCGTGGGCGGCATCGTCCTCGTGGCGGACCAGGAGACGATTGCCGACCCGGAGCAGCCGGACAAGGCGCTGGCCACCAAGTGTGTCGGCGTCCTGAACAGCTACCTGTGGGAGACGGGCGTCACCGACGCGCTGTACCTCTCCGCGCAGATCTCCACGGCGAACAAGCAGAAGATCGCCGAGATGCTGCTGGGCACGTTCTCCAACATCGAAGTGGTGATGAAGTACGTCATCTACGAGTACGACCCGCTCGCGAAGAAGTACTTCAAGTCCAACTTCGTGGACGCGGACCTCAACGGCCTGCTGGAGAAGAACGGCGACCGGCTGAACATCAACGTGGCGGACAACGAGTCGCGTGAGGTGCAGTCGCCCAAGAACTTCACGTTCCAGATTGGCGTGAAGCCCAAGACGCTGGAGCAGTCCATCAACGTCGCGGCGGCGTCCTCGAAGAACATCGTCAAGAAGTGGGGCGTCACGGAGACGGCGTAAGCCCCTCCGCCACGAAAACAACATGCCCCCCTTCAAGCTCGCACGGGTCCGGTGGCACGTCGGCCAGACGCTGCTTCCGGAGCATTTCGAGGCCCAGGAAGAGTCGCTGGAGGCACAGGTCCGCCTCCACGCCTCGCTGTCTGGCACGCCGGGTTACGGCGTGGCGGCGATGGCCTGGAGCGAGCCGTTGCTGGCCGGTGGAAGCCTGTCCGTCTCGACGTTGACGGCGGTCACCCCGGCTGGCTTCGTGGTGGATGTGCCCGGCAACGCGGTGCTGCCGCCCTTCTCGTTGGAGGGCACGGGCCGCGCGGAGGCCACCATCTACCTGCATGTGATGGGGGACACGACGAACGCGCAGAGCGTGCGGCTGTACGCCGAGGACCCGCCAGTGGTCGAGCGGGTGATGCGGCGGCTGCGCCTGTCCGCGGAGCCGGTCCTGGACGGAGCGAAGGACACGCTCCCCCTGGCCGTCTTCCGAAGGGATACCGAGGGCGTGTGGCGGCTGGCGGAGGACCTGGTTCCTCCGCTGCTGCTCGTGGGCCCCCACCCGTTCCTCGGGGCCCTGCTGGAGCGGCTGGAGGCGCTCCTGGAGCAGTCGCGGCTGCAGCTCATCGCCCGGCTCTCCGACAGCTACCTGCGCACGGACCGGCTCAGCAATGCCCGCCGCGCGCTGTGCGAGGTGCAGCGGCTGCAAGCCCTGCTGGAGGACATGCACCGCCATGTCTCCCCGCACCCGTATGTCTTCTTCGATTCCCTGCGCCGCCTGTACTTCGAGGCGTGCTGCTACCTGGAGCTGATGCCCGACAAGTCGCTGCCCACCTACCAGCACGAGGCCCCGGGCAAGGGGCTGAGCCGCTGGGTGGAGCTGCTCACGCGCGCGCTCCAGCCGGAGGCCACCCGCGCCACGCACCGGGCCTTCACGGCGCGCGACGGCCAGTTCATCTTCTCCCCGCTGCCGCCCGAGGTCCGGGAGAGCGGCGAATTGTACCTCCTGGTCCAGCGCCGGCTGGCCGGAGAGCCGCTGCCGGTGGACGGCGTGAAGCTGGCGGGGCCCTCGCGCCTGGCCACGGTGCGCCGCATGGCCCTCAAGGGCATCGCCTTCGAACACGTGCCGCACCCGTCCTTCCCGCACGCGCTGGGCCCTGAGATTGATTGGTACAAGCTGTCCCAGGGCGAGGAGTGGCAGTTCGCGCTGCGCGAGGACGGCCTGGCCTTCTATGCCACCCCGGCGCTCCAGGGCGCCCAGGTGTCCCTCTTCTGGCGCAGGTCCTGACATGGCCCGCGCTTCCTTCCTGGACAAGTTCGCGGTCCGTGGCGACAGCCGGGGCACCGGCCGCAAGGGCTCGAATGAGCTGGAGCACGTGCTGCGCAACCTGGAGGCCGTGCTGAACACCAAGGCGGGGTACGGCTTCTTCCGCCGCGACTTCGGCCTGGGCGAGTACACCGAGAAGTACGGCACGCGCGAGCTGGTGGAGACGCTCACCCGCGAGCTGCGCGACGAGATTGCCCACCACGAGCCGCGCCTGTCGGACGTGGAGTTGACGCTGCGCGGGCGCGACGCGGGGCTGTGGCTGCACTTCGGCCTCACGGGCACCGTGGCCGGCGAGCGCCACAAGCTGCGCCTGCGCTTCGACACCCTCAGTGCCCACGTGCGCGTGGAGGAGGAGCCATGACGACCGGCGGCTTCGACGACAAGTTGGTGGTGTCCGTCACCCTGACGGCGGGCGGCACCGCGCACGCCATCCCCGCGGGCGACGTGAAGTCCTTCGCGCTGGAGCTGCGCCCCTGGGGCTTCGAGGGCCGCGTGGAGTTCGACCTCGCGGACAACACGTCCGCGGGAGGCATGGAGACGGACGCGCTCAAGGCCGCCTTCCTCCAGCAGGACTTGATGGAGGTCCAGCTCGAGCTCAAGAGCACGTTCACCGACACCGCGAAGCAGCCGGCGCTCACGTCCCTCAAGATCAAGGGCCTGGTCTCCGAGCGCACCCTGGTGGAGATGCCCGCGACGACCGCCCCTGGCGCGCCCCTGCTGCACCGCCGCTACGGGGTGACGTTCCAGGACGCGGCCCAGCTGCTGTGGAGCCAGCACTTCCCCTGCATCCTCTACACGCAGAAGTCGATGAAGGACGTGCTGGACGCCCACAAGGGCTCGCACATCACCTTCAACTACGACTGGAGCGCGGGCCTGGACAGCACCTGCCCGCAGCTGTTCCTGGGCCTCACGCCGGAGGAAGGCGCCAGCTTCTACGACTTCCTCCTCTGGTACGTGGACACGCGCAACGGCGTGCTGGCGTACGACTACGCGGCGGGCAAGTACGCGCTGTCCACGGCCAAGGCCGCGACGGGCACGCCCGTGCAGCTGGTGGGTCCGGAGATGGACCAGGTGGCGCTGCGCTTCCCCGAGGTAGCGCGCCACGAAGTGAATGTGCTCAACGCGGTGGCCGAGGGCCCCGCCACCCGGCCCATCACCCAAGCGCGCGCCGTCACCGGCATCCGCCAGGACGTGCTCGTGCGCACCCCCATCGCCACGGAGGTGGACGCGCGGGTGACGCTGGAGACCGCGCGGCTCAAGCTTCGCGGCATGGAGGTCGACCTGACGTGGAGGCGCTTCCCCGCCACCGCGCTGACGCCGGGCATGCTGGTGAAGCTGCCCACGACGCAGGCCTGGGCCGCGGCGGGGCTGGGCGCCGGGCAGACGTTCCGGGTGCGCTCCATCGCGTTGCGGGGGGACGCGCTCGCGTCCTCACCGGACGCGGACCACCTGGCCAAGAGCACCGGCTTCGACTTCGCCATGCACACCGTGCTGGAGCCCCAGGCGGAGACCTGGGTGGAGCTGCCCGCCTACACCCCGCCCACCTGGCCCCGCTACGTGGAGGGACTCATCGTCAGCGAGATGGGCGAGCAGCCGCACGAGACGTGGCAGGCCTACACCGACTCGGCCACGTCGCAGGACGGCTACAAGGTGAAGATTCCCCTCTGGCAGAACCAGATTGTCACCCTCCCGTTCAACCCGAACCTCCTGCCCGGGCACTTCTACTTCCCGGCCTACAAGGGGGAGCGGGTGCTGGTGGGGCTGGATTTCCAGAAGGCCTGGCTCAAGCGCTTCCTGGACTGGCGTGACACGGCGCGCATGCCCGCGGACGGCCAGGGCACCCATCTGCTGGTGGGCAAGACGCCCGAAAACGGCACCTCCATGCGGCACTCCTATGCGGAGGGCAAGCCGGTCTTCCTCTTGCAAAGGACCAACGCCAAGGACACGGCCCGCATCGAAATCAAGGAGGGGACGCTGACCATCCGGGTGAAGGAAGAGCCCGCGTAGGCGCGCTTTGGAGGCGTGAAGGAACCATGGGAACGCTGGTCTGCACCATCGAGCTGGACAAGCAGAAGGGCATCACCGTCACGGTGGACAACGCCGACGGGCAGATTCTCCAGACGGTGACGATGGACGGCACCAGCATCACCCTCAAGGTGGCGGGCCAGACGGACACCAGCACCGTGGTGCAGAAGGCGGACAGCATCGTCGTCACCGTCAAGGACTTCAAGGTGGACGCGGAGACCATCACCCTCCTCTCCTCCAAGACGTCCGACTGGAAGAGTCAGGACACGCTGACGGTGGAGAGCACCAAGGACATGACCTTCACCTCGCAGGCGAAGCTCACGCAGAGCGCCATGCAGGACGCAAGCCTCTCCTCCTCGGCGAAAATCAACGTGGAGGCCACCCAGGCGCTGGCGATGAAGGGCATGACGGCGTCGATGCAGGCCACCGGCGGCGAGGCCAAGGTGGACGGCCTCACGCTGAAGCTGTCGGGGACGACGGAGGCCTCCATGAGCGGGCTGAACGTCAAGGTGTCGGGCCAGGCCGCGCTTGACCTGGAAGCGCAGGGCATGGCCAACCTCAAGGCCTCCGGAGTCACCAGCGTGTCCGGCGCGCTGGTGAAGCTGGGTTGAGGGAGCACACCCGATGAGCGGCACCAAGGACAAGCTGCACCAGGACTTCCTCGAGGAGATGGCCTCGCTGGAGCGCTTCCGTCAGCGCTTCCACGAGCGCTACCCCGCCGCCCCCCTGGAGCGCGAGGACCCGGACGTGCGCCGCCTCATCGAGGCGATGGCGTTCTTCTCCGTGCAGACGCGGCAGGCGACGCTGCACAACCTGCGCTCCACGTGGCGGCGCCTGTTCGCGGGCTTCTTCGACTTCCTGCTGGAGCCGCTGCCCACGCGCGCCGTCGTCCAGGCGATGCCCGCGGGGAAGATGGGCGAGCCGGTGCTGCTGCCGCGCGGCACGGAGCTGCGGCTGACGCCCACGGAGGGCGAGCCCGGCATCTTCCGGCTCCAGCGCGACTTGCGCGTGCTGCCCGTCACCCTGGAGTCCACGCAGGTACGCCCCCTGGTGCGCGGCGGCCACCGGCTCATCCTCCACTTCGAGTCGCGCCACGAGCGCGCGGACGCGGTGGAGACGATGAGCCTGCACGTGCGCCACCTGGACGAGTACCTGCCGTCGCTGGCCGTGTTCCACTCGCTGCGCCAGCACCTGCGCGACGTCAGCGTGGTGTACGGCGAGCTGGCGGACGAGCACTCCACGGGCGCGAAGTGCGAGGTGTCGTTCGACCGGGAGCCGCCCGCGCCGGATGACTCGGCGAGCTTCGCGCACCCCCTGCAACGGCTGCGCTCTTTCTTCCTCTTCCCGGAGACGGAGCTGTTCCTCCACGTCGCGGTGCCGCCCACGCGCGGCGAGTGGCGGCGCTTCAGCCTCTGCTTCGACCTGGCGCAGGAGTGGACCGTGGGCCGCTCCCTGCGGCCGGACTTCCTGGTCCCCTTCGCCGTCCCGGTGGAGAACCTGCGCGCGGAGCCCGCCCAGGTCATCACCACGGACGGCACGCGCTCCGAACACCCCATCCGCAACATGAGCGCGGGGCGCGAGCTGGCGCTGCACTCGGTGACGGGCGTGTACGAGATGACGAAGGCGGGCCTGTCCCCGCTGCGGCCCGCCCACCTGCCCGGCAAGGGCCCCGGCTACGAGGTGGAGGAGGTCCCCACCCAGCACGGGCCTTCCCCCCACCTGGTGCTGCGCATGCCGGAGGCCTTCTCCGCGCCCCGGAAGCTGCTGGTGGAGGCGCTGTGGCACCAGCCGCGCTTCGCCTCGGAGGCCCTGGGTCGGCTCACCGTGGGCGTGCCGGGGCGCCACATCGAGGGTCTGGACTGGCGGCTGGTGGGCCAGCTCCAGCCGGACCGCGAGAGCCCCCTGCGCGATGACCTGACGGCCCTCACCCAGTTGCTGGCCTGGAAGGCGCAGCCCACGCTGGGGCTGGAGGAGCTGCGCGCCGTGCTGGAGCACCTGGGCACCCCCGGCGAGGGCCCCTTCCGCCGCGTCCTTCCGCTCCTGCGGGAGCTGAGCGTGCAGCGCGTGCCGGACAGCGCCCGGCGCGGCTCGGGCCTGCGCCACGTGTACGAGGTGGTGCTGGAGCCCTTCGAGGAAGGTTTCGAACCCCTCGTGGTGTGCTTCCTGACGCGGGTACGGGAATTGCTGGACGTGTGGAACAACGAAGCGACGGTGGAGCTGCGAGCGACCATCGCCGGCGCGGGTCCCCTCGTCCTTCCGGGAGCCTCCTGACATGAAGATGTCTCACTGGAAAGCCATCCTCCTGGCCTATCGACGCGTGGAAGAGCTGCTCGAGCGGGAGCTGGGCTCACCGAGCCTGGACTCCGAGCTGCGCGAGCGGCTCTCCCCGGGCGCCATGGAGGCCATGTCGCGCGGCCTGGTCTTCGAGCTGGAGCAGTTGCGCATCCACCTGGGCGAAGGGCTGCGCTCCGACGACGTGGAGCAGGTGCTCCAGCCCTTCGCGTTCCTCGTGGACGAGAAGGTGCTCGGCCGGCTGGCGAATGACGACGCGCAGCACTGGCCGCTCTTGCAGCTCAAGGCCTTCGGCGTGGACTCCGGCGGCGACCTCTTCTTCGACCTGGCCGACGCGGGGCTGCGCAAGCAGGACACGCCGCCCTTGCTCTTCGAGATGCTGCACTTCTGCCTCACCGCGGGCTTCGTGGGCCGGCACGTGGGCCACCCCGCCCGGCTTCGCGACTACCGCGAGCAGCTGGTGGCCCGCATCCCCCAGCCGCACGCCGTCGCGCCGGAGGTCACCACCGAGGACATGGGCCCCCCGCCCACCCTCTACGAC
>NZ_JABUMQ010000367.1:0-10220 GCF_013336645.1 Myxococcus sp. CA039A
CCCTCGAACCGCTCGTCAGCCTGTTGCCCAGAATCATCCGCGCCCTCTAGCTTCCCGCCGTCGCCTGCTTCGTCCCGCCCCGCGCTCAGTGTCGTTGCACGGGCGGCGCGAGCGCCGGACGGCCGAACACCACGACCCGGTCACGCCCTTCGCGCTTGGCCTCGTAGAGGGCCGCGTCCGCCGCCTTCATCAGCGCATCCGTATCGTCCCGGGGTGTTTCCAATGTGTGGTCGGCGATGCCGACACTCACGCTCAACCCGAAGGAAGCAGGGCGGCCGTCGCTCTTCTGCACGCCGACGGAATGCAGCCCGGTGCGGATGCGCTCGGCGAACACCGCCGCTTCCAGCGCCGTCTGGTGGGGAAGGAGCGCCACGAACTCGTCGCCGCCGAAGCGCGCCGCGAAGTCCGACTCGCGCAGATTGCCCTTGAGCTGGTTGGCCAGCGCGAGGATGGCCCGGTTGCCCACGTCGTGCCCCATCCCGTCGTTGATGGCCTTGAGGTGGTCCAGGTCGATGACCACCACGCTGAGCGGGTAGCCGTAGCGCTGGGCCCGGCGCAGCTCTTCTTCCAGCCGCACGGTGAGGGCCCGGAAGTTCGCCAGCCCCGTGAGGGCATCCGTCTGGGCGAGGATCTGAAGCCGCCGCTGCTGTTCACTCTGCCGCAGCGCCCGGTCGATCCGTGCCATCAGCTCCCTCGCGCTCGCCGGCTTGTGGATGAAGTCCACCGCCCCCATCTCCAGGCAGCGCTCCAGGGTGGCCTCGTCCGCGTCCCCGGTCAGGAAGATGACCGGCGTCGACTCCGTGCGGGAGTCCCGCTGCAGCGCCTCCAACACCGCCAGCCCATCCCCGCTGGGCAGGAATCTGTCCAGGAGCACCAGGTCGGGACGATGTTCGCTCGCCAACTCCAGCCCCACGCCCGCATCCGCCGCGCCCAGGACATCGAAGCGCGAGGCGAGCAGGTCCGACAGGCTCTCCAACACGCTCGCGTCATCCTCGATGACCAGGAGGAGGGACCGCTCCGAGGTGCGCCCTCGCCGTTGCATGAACCTCTCCGCTTCGTTGATCTCCCGATGATTCGCGGTCCAGAGGTCTCGGATGCCACGCCCCACCAGGTGCTCTCGCCGCCCCTGCGCCCCACGCGCATCCGCCACCGCCCGGTCCTGCGAGCACCCATCCCCACCCGCAACCTTCACCCGAGACCTCCGGCCGCCAGGCCCGACTGCTGTGCGCGGCGGGTGTCATCCCCGTCGGCGCGCGTGGGCGAAGAGCAAGCAGCATGCCCTTGGAGCAGGCATGCGGCCGGGAGTCATTTCAGGGGGTTGCGATGCGAACGCTTCCTCGCGACAAAGGCGGATCGGAAGTCGTTCCAGCGTCAGGGCAGGGGAGGCGGTAGGAATTCCCGGGCGAAGGAGGGCGCGCACGCCCCCCTCGCTCCTGGGATCAACGTCGGGTAACGAACTGCATGCGGCGTCCACCACCGCCCATGGGCGGCATCGTCGGCGGGGCCTCGAGCCCGAACTGCCACCACAGCGGCTCGTAGGGCTTCATCTTCAGCCGCTTGTCGTTCTGGAGCTGGGCGAGGCTGGCCTTGAGCTTCTCGTCCTTCGGGTTCTCCTCCACGCCCCGGCCGAGCACCTTGAGGGCCTCGTCCTTCTCCTTGTTCTGCAGGAGGCACCAGGCGTAGACGGCCCAGACGATGGCTTCCTTCTTCCCGCTCTTGGAGGCGGACTCGAAGGCGGTCTTCATCCCCGCGAAGTCCTTGCGCTGGTAGCGCAGGGCACCCTCCATGGCCTTCGCCATGTAGTTGCGGGAGCTGCCCTTGCTGAAGGCCGCCTGCGCCCCGTCATGGTCCTTCACCATGTACTTCAGCATCCCGATCTGCGCGTGAATCTCCGGACCCACCATGAACTGCCACTTGTCATAGACGAGTCCCTTCTCGAGCGTCTTCACGGCCCGGTCGACCCGGCCCTGCGCGTCCTTCTGACTGGTGGGCTGGGACTGGAGGTCCTGTTGCACCGTCGTCATGAGTGCCTGGATGCGGGTGGCGACCCGCCGGGCCAGGAAGATGAAGGTACCGAGTGCGGCGATGAGGCCGGGCACCAGGCCCGCCCAGATGGAGAAGCCGGCGAACTTCACCAGCAGCGCGACCACGATTCCCACTGCCAGCGAGATGAGCAGGTTGTACATGCGGGGGCCCTCATAGCGATGTGCGTCCGGCACCGCAATCTTCGGATGCATACGGGCGACCGTCGCGGTATACGTCTGGCCGCTTCCGTAACAAACGGCCCTCTGTCGAAATTGGTAGACGAGGCGGACTCAAAATCCGCTGCGGCTGACCCCGCGTCCCGGTTCGAGTCCGGGGAGGGCCACTTCCCGAAAGGGGTGGGTGACTGGCAGGGCATCGCCGGTTCCCCCGCCTGGGACCGTGGAGGACGTGCTCCGGTCAGGGGCGTTGGAGATACCCCGAGATGAAGGTTCTGCTGGTCGAGGACGACGCGAGCCTCCGGGAAGGCATGGGTGAGCTGATCTCCGACCTGGCGGAGGTGCGCTCGGTCGGCGAAGTGAGCTCGGCGCTGGCGGCCCTCGGCCAGGAGCGCTTCGACCTCGTCGTCACGGACCTGCGCATCGGCGGCGGAGAGTCGGGCGGGCGCTCGGTGCTGGAGGCGGCCCGGAAGGGGCGCCAGGCGGTGGCCATCGTCAGCGCGGCGTCTCCGGAGGAAGTGGCGCGGGCCCTGAGGCCCTTCGTCCCGGATGGCGTCCTGGTGAAGCCCTTCCAGATCGAGGACATCCTCGGGTTGGTGGAGCGCTTCCTGGCCGTGCACCGGAACGTGGAGCTGGCGTCGAGGGGACAGGTTCCCTCCGAGAGTGACTGGGTGGAGTGCGCGCCGGGTGTGCACCTGGCCTCGCCGGGCGGCAAGGCGGCGGGTGCCATCTGGGTGCGGCTGGCGGCGGCGGGGCAGTGGGCCTGGTCGGCCCGGCCTCGTGGGCGGGAGGCGGCCCTGTTGCTGGAGGGCGAGCTGGAGATCGAGGGGACACGCTTCGTGGCCCCGGCGACGTTCTTCGTGGGTGCGGACGAAACGCCCGAGGTGCGCACGCCCACCGGGTGTCTCGTCATCACGCTCGGCCTGGACGGTTGAAAGGGCAGGTTGGCACCCGTGGACACTGTTTGGCCTACAACTCCGCATGATGCGGCACGTCTCGGTCGTCCCTCGCGGAGGGCGGCGACGGCGGCGCTGGAAGCGCACATCGCGGTGCTGCGGGGAGATCCGCTGAAGGCCGCGCTGGCCAACGCTCTGCGGGACGCGGATGGGCTCGGAGGCCAGGAGCGGCGCTTCGCCGCGCTCGTCGTTCGCGAGCTGTCCCGTCATCAGCGCCTGTTGGACCTGGCGGCGAAGCTCCTGGGCCACCCGCCGGGCAAACTGGTGATGGTGGAGGACCAGGCCCTGGTGCGGTACGCGCTGTGGCGGCGCATCTTCTGTGGTGAGACCTGGGCGCGCATCGGCCCGGAGGTGCGACTGCCGGGCCCCATGAGGCCGCGCACCCTGAAGGACGAGGTGCTCCAGAAGGTGGTGGAGTCGGAGTTGCCCGAGGCGCCGCTGCCGGACTCCCACGCGGAGCGGCTCGCCATGCGGTACTCGTTCCCCAACTGGCTGGTGCAGAAGCTGGCGCAGGCGTACCCGGACGAAGCCACGCTGGAGGGACTGCTGTCGTCGCTCGACGAGGAGCCTGGCCTGCACTTCCGCGTCAGGCCTCCGGGCACGCGGGATGAAGTCCTGGCGGCGCTGGTGGAGGAGGGCGTCGCGGCGGAGGCGGTGCTCGCCGCTCCGGACGCGGTGCGCGTGGTGGATGCGAGCCATCGCGTCTTCGAGACGCGGATGATGAAGACGGGGCGACTTCAAGTTCAGGACGTGGGCAGCCAGCTCATCTCAGAGGTCTGCCGTCCGGTGGGCGGCTCACTGACGGGCCTCACCGTCGCGGATGTCTGTGCGGGCGCGGGCGGCAAGACGCTGGCGCTGGCGGACTTCGTCGGTCCCTCGGGACGGGTGCTCGCGGGAGACCGCTCCCGACGCCGGCTGGCCGAGGCGCGTGAGCGGGTGCGTCACTTCTCGCTGCGGCAGGTGGCCTTCCCGCATCCCTTGCCCCTGTCCGACGCGGACGTGTTGCTCATCGATGCGCCGTGCAGCGGCACGGGCTCACTGGCGCGCGAGCCGGATCAGAAGTGGAAGCTCACCGCGCAGGAGATCGCCAAGTACCAGACGACGCAGTCCGAGCTGCTGGAGGAGGTCTCCCGGCAGGCGAAGCACGGAGCCCTCATCGTCTACGCCACCTGCTCGGTGTTGCCGGACGAGGACGAGGCCGTGGTCGAGGGCTTCCTGGCGAAACATCCGGAGTTCACCCTGGAGCCTGTCTCAGACGTGCTCGGAGCGGAACGGGCCGCGCTGGCGGCCCACGGGCCGTACCTCAAGTCCCTGCCACCCAAGGTGCCAGGGGGCGGGTTCTTCGCCGCGAGGCTGCGCCGGACGACGGGGCAGGGTTGACAGTCCACGAGCCCACACGCTACGCCAGTATTGGTTCTTCAAGGGGTGTCACCCACGTGGCGGCCGACGCGAAGCAGTCCGAGGTGGTGAAGCAGATCAACGAGGCCTTCCAGGCGGCGCAGGCCCGTCTGGCGCAGTTGCGCGAGGCGGTGGAGCGCAACACCGACCTGGCCCGCGCGAACGCCAGGGCCACCGTGCTGAAGGACCAGAAGGACCGTGCTCTCAAGGAGCTCGGTGACCTGGTCTACCGGCAGATCCAGAAGGGCAGGCTGGAGCTTCCCGCGGGCTTCGCGTCCGCGCTCAAGGCCATCGAGGCGGCCGAGCAGGCAGCCGAGGCGCATGCTCGCGAGCTCACCGATATCCTTCGGGAAGGTGAGGAAGTCGCCGAGCGGTTGAAGGTTGGAAAAAACGCACCGAAGCCTCAAACAGTTCTTGGCCCTGGGAACAAGAAACGGTAGAAGGCACGCACTTTCGACGTCGGGCCGCAACCCAAGGCGGCCAGCAGCAAAAGACGGGGCTATAGCTCAGCTGGGAGAGCGCTTGAATGGCATTCAAGAGGTCACCGGTTCGATCCCGGTTAGCTCCACTCTGAAGTAGAAAGGCCCGCCCGGGAAACCTGGCGGGCCTTTTTCATTTCCGACAGGCGGTCGCGAGCGATGGACCCGGTTTCGCGCCGGGCCCTCACGCGGCTTCCTCGGGTGCGTGACCGACGACTCCCCGGAGCTGCTCCGCGCTGGCGTCCCGTCCTCCGCATTCTTCCAGGCACGATTCGAGGTCTCGGCGATGTCGCGACGTGGTGAACGTGGCCCCTTCGACGCTACTCACTGTGGCGCGGCACGGGGACATGGGGACGCGATGGACGAGGACTCTCGACAGCGGACGAAGTTGGTCGGTGACTGTGCCCTGGCGAAGGAAGATGCTGCGACGTCGCGGGCTTCTCGGATATGGGGGCCCGCGAGAGGCCGAGCAATGCGCAGACACCTGGATCGAGGCGTGGCAGTGGCGCTGGTGCTCGCGGGTGGGCTGTCGGCCGCCCAGCTCACCCCAGGCTCGGCGGGGCAGGGCGGTGGCTCGACGCCGGGAACGACGGGGACCTCGGGCAGCTCGACGCCGGGGACGACGGGAACCACCGGCAGCGGTCAGTCCGGGACGGGAACCGGGACAACGGGAAGCCCCACGCCCACGCCCACTCCCACTCCGAGCACGGGGACGCCGACGCCTGGCGCCGCCGCGCCGCAGGCTCCCGCCACGTCGACGGGCTCGACGGGAGGCACCACGCTTCCTCCAGGTCCGCCGACGATTGCGCCCGAGACGGTGGACAGCTCCACGAACCCTTCCGGGGGCCGCACGGTGTCTCCGGCGCCCATGCGAGAGACCGCGCGCGAGGCGCAGCAGGCCAAGGAGGGCGTGGCGCAGGTACCGGATGCGGACGCCCCGCCCGCCAAGGCCGCGCCCCTGACGTTGGGGCAGTTGGTGGAACGGGCGCGCGCGACGGACTCCCGCGTGGAGGAGGCGAGCGCGGAGCTGCGCAAGTTCCAGGCGCTCTACAAACAGGCGAAGTGGGCCTGGTTCCCCAAGTTCGAGATCTCCGTGGGCGCGGGAGGCCCGGTGCCCGAGGCGCGCAATGACGGCGTCGGCGGCCCGCCCACCACCGAGGCGTCCTACGAAGGAGACTGGAACCTCGGCAGGGTCGGCATGACGGTGTTCTCCTCTGGAAACGCGGTGCTGCCGCTCTACACGTTCGGCAAGCTGACCGCGCTGGAGAAGGCGGGCGCGCAGGGTCCCATCCTCGGCGCGGCGCTGCGCGAGCGGGCCCAGGACGAGGCGGGCTTCCAGGCCGCTCAGGCGTACTTCAGCTACCAGCTGGCGCGCTCCGGGGTGCAGCAACTCGAGGAGGTCTCCAAGCGACTGGAGGACGCCGCCGAGCGCATCGCCGCGCTCCTGAAGGAGGAGTCACCCCAGGTGACCCAGGTGGACACGTACAAGGTCCGCTTCTTCCGGCAGATCGTCGAGGCCAAGAAGGCCGAGGCGATTCAAGGGCGCGCGCTCGCGCTGACCGCCATCGGCGTGCTGGCCAACGCCACTCCCGGCGCGTCGGTCGACGTCGTGGAGGAAGAGCTGGCGCCCGAAGCGGAGGTGCAGCCCCCCTCGCTGGAGCGGGCGGTGGCGTTGGCCGAGCAATACCGGCCAGAGTTCACCGCCATCGCCGCGGGCATCGTCGCGCGTGAGTCCGAAGTGCTCATCCGTGAACGGAGCTACTTCCCGGACCTCGGGCTCGCGGGATTCTACGACGTGCGATTCACCACCAGCGCCACGCGGCAGCGCAGCCCCTTCGCGTATGACCCGTACAACGATCGCACCGCGGGCCTCGGCCTGGTGATGCGGGGGACGTTCGACATCCCCATCAAGGACGCGCAGTTGGATCAGGCGCGGGCGGAGCTCGACAAGCTGCGCGCCCAGGAGAAGCAGATTCGCGCCGGCATCCGCCTGGAAGTGGCGAAGGTGCATGGCGAGCTGGTGGCCGCGTGGTCTCGGGCCCGGGCGTATACGGACGCGGAGAAGAGCGCGCGTCGCTGGGTCACCTCCGCGTTCGCCGCCTTCGACCTGGGGACGGGCGAAACGCGCGATTTGGTGGACGCCTTCACGGCCTATGCGCAGGTTACAGGCGACCGGTCGAAGAGCTGGTTCGACGTCCGGTTGGGAATGGCGGCCCTCGCCCGAGTCACGGGGACGCCACCCGCCCCGGGTGAATAATCGGGGCGCCGCGTCTGTCCGCTGTACCGTCCTCCTTCACGGAGTCGAAAAGCCATGATTGCTTCCCTGCTTGCCGCCACCCTGATCGCCGCGGCGCCTGGTCCCCTCTCGGTCGTCAAGTCTGGGAACGCGGATGTCCAGAAGGCCGCCAACGCTCCCGGCGCCACCGTTGAATCCCTCGCCAGCGTCGTCGAGAAGTTCGTCGACTTCCAGGAGCTGGCGAAGCGCGCCCTCGGAGACAAGACGTGGGCCACGCTCACGCCCGCCCAGCGCAAGGACTTCTCCGAGACGATGACGGGGCTCCTGCGCGCCTCCTATGCCCAGAAGGCCATTGGCCAGGCCCAGGCCGAAGTGAAGTACGGCAAGGAGTCCATCGAGGGCACCGAGGCCACCGTCAACACGACGCTCACCCTCAAGAAGGACCAGATTCCCGTCGACTACCGCCTGTACAAGCCGAGCGCCAAGAGCGACTGGCGCATCTACGACGTCGTCACCGACGAGGTGTCCCTCGTGGACACGTACAAGGGCCAGTTCCAGAAGCTGCTGAGCACCAAGGGCTTCGACGGCCTGCTCTCCACCTTGAAGACCAAGCGGGCGCAGCTCGAGAAGGAGAACGCGGCCAACTCGGCCAAGGGTTCCACGGGCGCAACGGGCTCGGCGACGGGCGGCTCGGCGGGTCCGACGAAGTGAGCTGACGCGAACCCCGCGTCACCGAAGCACTCCAGGCCGGGGCTCCCACGCGAGGGGCCTCGGCCTTCGTCTTTTCAGGTGCGCGCGAGCTGCTGGTACGACGCGAGGGTGCCGACGAGCCCCTCGGCCAGGGCAATGGTGGGCAGGAAGCCCAGCTCACGCGAGGCGCGCTCGGTGGTGCAGGTCCATGCCGCGGCGGTCATCTCCCGCACCTTGTCGCGGTTGAGGATGGGGGTGATTCCGCGCAGTCGGGCGATGACCTCGGACCCCAGGCCAATCATGTAGCCCACGCTGTCGGGCACGGGCAGCACGGTGGGGGCCTTGAGGCCCAGCGCATGGGCCACCGCCGCGCACAGCTCTTCCCAGGTGTACTCACGTCCATCGGAGACGGTGTACACGCCGCGCGCCGGGTCGGCCTTGTCCAGCGTGGGGCCTCGCTCGGCGGCCGCGAGCAGCGCGGTGTTCAGGTCATCGACGTGGATGAGCGAGTAGCGCTTGGGCCCGAAGCCGCTCTTGAGCGCCAGCCCTCGCTCCGCCATGGGAATCACGGAGGGGATGAACTCCACGTCGCCAGGGCCGTAGACCATGGGGGGCCGGACGATGACGGAGGGCACCCGGTCCGCGAGCTCGCGCACGGCCTCCTCGCCCCCCAGCTTGCTGCGGCCGTAGACGGAGACGGGCGCCGGAGGGTCCTCCTCCCGGCGCGGACGCTCCGGTGTGGACGGCCCCGCGGCGGCCAGCGACGAGCAGTAGACGAGCCGGGGAGGGCGGGGCAGTGACGCCATGGCCTCCGCGACGCGGCGGGTGCCATTCGCATTGCCCTCGAAGTAGCCCGCGGGCTCCCGGGCCTTGGTGACGCCGGCCAGGTGCAGGACACAGTCGACGTCGCGCACGGCCTCCGCCAGGCCCTCGCCCGTCGTCAGGTCTCCCACGGCGAACCGGGCACCGAGCGCCGCGAGCGCGTCGCGACGAGAGCTGGAGCGCACGAGCGCCGTGAGCGAGTCACCCCGCTCGACAATGCGGCTCGCGAGCCGATGGCCGATGAAACCAGTGCCACCGGTGAGGAGGAAGCGCACGAGGAGACTCCAGGAGGATTACAGCGGGCGCTGGTAGATGCGGTACGCCTTGGAGCGCTGGCCACCCATCGACTCGATGGCGCGGTTGACGAGGTGGTTGTCCTCGAGCGTCCAGGAGATCTCTCCACCGGAGTACCCGAGCCGGTGCGCGGTGCGCAGCGTGTCCAGGTACAGGATGGCGTCCAGCCCTCGGCGTCGGTAGCCCTCCTTGATTCCGAGGGTGATGAGGCGCAGGCGGCGGATGCTTCGCGAGGCGAGCGCCAGCTTCACCAGGCCAATGGGCAGGCCGAACGTCGTCAGGCGCCCGTTGGCGGCCTTGAGCGCGTGGTTGGCGTCCGGCAGCGTCATGGAGAAGGCGACAGGCTCGCCCTTCACCTCGGCGATGAGCACCAGCTCCGGCCGGACGATGGTCTTCATGTCCTTGGCCAGGTGGTCGAACTCCCGGTCCGTGAAGGGCACGAAGCCCCAGTTCTTCTCCCAGGCCGAGTTGTAGATGTCGCGGATGCGCTCGACCTCGTTGGCGAAGTCCTTGAGGTTCACCGCGCGCACGGTGATGCCCTCGCGCTGGCGCATCTTCTCCGCGATGCGCACCACCTTCTCCGGCGGCTCCGCGGACGAGGACAGCTCGTAGGCGAACAGGTCCTTGGCCTTCACCAGCCCGCACGCCTCGATGAGCGACGCGTAGTAGGGCGGGTTGTACGGCATCATCACGGCCGGCGGCGAGTCGTGCCCCTCGATGAGCAGGCCCCAGTCCTGGTTGGACGAGAAGTTGGCCGGCCCGAGCATGGCGTCCAGCCCGCGCTGCTTCAGCCACGCCCCCGCCGCGTCGAGCAGCAGTCGCGCGACGCCCGCGTCATTCACGCACTCGAAGAGGCCGAAGAAGCCCTCCTTGGTGCCGTGAATCTCCTGGTGACGTGGGTTGCGGATGGCGGCGATGCGGCCCACCACCTCCTGGCCCCTCCGGGCGAGGAACAGCTCCACCTCGCCATACTCGAAGAAGGGGTTCTTCTTCGGGTCCAGGAAATCCTTGCGCTCCATCTCCAGCGGGGGGACCCAGTTGGGATCTCCCGCGTACAGCGAGGCAGGGAAGCGGATGAACGTCATCTGCGCCGCGGCGCCCCGCACGGGCGTCACCAGGACGTCGAAGGGGAGGGGAGGAAGGG
>NZ_JABUMQ010000368.1:0-10198 GCF_013336645.1 Myxococcus sp. CA039A
GGTCCGGGTCGAGGTGTGGGGAGAAGGCCGCCTGGGGACGGACGGGACCTCGGTGGAGCTGACGGGGCCGGGCGTGGTGCGGGTGGAGGTGTGGGTGAAGGGGCCTGGGCGCTTCTTTGGCTCCGAGTGGCGACCGTGGATTGTCCCGAGCCCCGTGCGTGTACTGCCTCGGGGGCCTGGCATCTGATAGAGGGCCGGGGAGCCGTCCATGCGACTCCTGTACATCCTCGCTACATATCTTCTCTTCCCGCTGCTCTTCCCGGTGCTCTGCGTGCACCGGAAGACGCGTCATGGCCTGTGGCAGCGGCTGGGGTTCTACGGGCGAGGCTCGCTGCCCCCGCGAGGTGACGGGCCCGTGGTGTGGTTGCACGGTGCGAGCGCGGGAGACCTGCTCGCGCTGTCCCCCATGTTTGGTCCCTTGCGGGCTCGCTTCCCGGGCTGCCAGCTCATCCTGTCGACGATGACGGACAGTGGCCATGCGATGGCGACGGGCCGGCTCGCCAAGGACATCGATGGGGTGGTGTACGCGCCCTATGACTTGTGGGGCGCGACGCGCCGGGCGGTGAAGGCGCTCCGGCCAGACGTGTTGGTGCTGGAGTACACGGAGGTGTGGCCGAACCTCATTCGCGCGGCGAAGCGCGGTGGGGCGCGCGTGGTGATGACCAACGGCCGTTTTTCTCCGGCGAACGTGGAGCGCTACCGCTGGTTGTTCCGGCTCATCGGCAATCCGCTGAAGGACTTCGACCTGATGTTGATGCGTCAGGAGGATGAGGCGCAGCGGGCGCGGAGTCTCGGCGCGCGGCCGGACTGGGTGCGGGTGACGGGGAACACGAAGTTCGACTCACTGGCTTCGGGGCCGGCGGCGGAAGACGGCGTGTTGCGCGAGGCGCTCGGGCTTCCGGTGGACGCGCGGGTGTGGATTGCCGGCAGCACGCACGAGGGCGAGGAGGACGTGCTGCTTGGCGTCTATCGGCGGCTGCTCGCGCGGTGGCCGGACCTGCGGCTGGTGATTGCGCCCAGGTACGTGGACCGGGCTGGGCGCGTCGTGGCTCTGGCGCGGGAGGCGGGACTGGGTGTCGGCCTTCGCTCCCAGGGGAATCCCGAGCGAGCGCAGGTGGTGGTGCTGGACACCATTGGCGAGCTGTCGCGGGCGTACCGGCTGGCGACGGTGGTCTTCGTGGGCGGCTCGTTCACGAAGCGGGGCGGGCAGAACATCCTGGAGCCGGCGGGGCAGGGGAAGCCGGTGTTGTTCGGTCCGCACATGGACAACTTCAAGGACAGCGTGGCGGTGCTCGCGGGGCAGGGAGGCATCCTGGTGGCGGACGCGGAGGCGCTGTACGCGAGGCTCGCGGAGTTGCTGGAAGAGCCGGGTCGAGTCGCGGAGCTGGGTGCGCGGGCCTTGGAGACGGTGGGGCGGATTTCCGGCGCGAGTGAGCGCAACGCCGAGGCGATGACGACGCTCTTTCCCCATGGGAGGGCCGGGCCGCGATGACGCTCATCGTCCACCCGCATTTCCACAATCGGTACACGGGCGTCACGCGCCACGTCGAGTCGGTGGTCCCCGCGTTGGTGAAGGACACGGGCTCGGAGACGCGAGTCATCGGCTCTGGGCTGAGCGACGGGCTGCCGCGAATCACCTGGCCGGAGCTGTTGCGTCGGGCGCGCTCCGAGCCGGTGGTGTGGCATGCCCACCGGAACAACGAGCTGCTCGCGGGGATGTTGCTGAAGCTGGTGGGTCGGCAGGTGCGGCTGGTCTTCACTCGGCACACGTCGGTGGCGCCCAGCGGCTTCACGCGCTTCATCGCGCGAGGCGCGGATGCGCTGGTGTCGTTGACGCGGCAGGTGGCGGAGGTCATCGCGCTCCCGTCGACCGTCATTTCGCATGGCATCGACCTGACGCGCTTCCATCCACCGGAGGACCGGGCGGCGGCGTGGGAGAAGCTGGGGCAGGGCGGACGGTTCGGGGTGGGCGTCATTGGCCGCATCCGCAAGGAGAAGGGGCAGGGCGACTTCCTCGATGCGGTGCGCCCGTTGCTGCCCGAGCACCCCGAGTGGCAGGCGGTGCTGGTGGGGTTGGCGAAGGGCGCGGACCTGGACTGGGTGAACGGCTTGAGGGCGGGCATCGAGCCCCGCGTGTCGTTGGCCGGAGAGCAGTCGGTCATCGAGCCCTGGTATCGAGGGCTGACCGTGCTGGTGCACCCGTCCTATGCGGAGGGGTACTCGCTGGTGCACGTGGAGGCGATGGCGTCCGGTTGTTGCGTGGTGGCGTCGAAGTTGCCGTATCTGGACACGCTCATCGAGCATGGCCGGACGGGCTTCTTCTTCGAGCCAGGGGACGTGAAGGCGTTGCGCGAGCTGCTGGACATGCTCATGCGAGAGCCGGAGCGGGCGCGCGAAGTGGGGCGCAACGCGGCCGAGGAGGCACGTCGTCGGTGCGGCGTGGAGCACGAGGCGCACGCGCTGGAAGCGCTGTATCGCACGTTGGTCGGGCGGTAGTCGGATGAGAATCCTCCACCTGTTGGCGAGTCCCTTCTTCAGTGGTCCGGCGGAGAACGTCGCGTTGCTCGCGCTGGCGCAGCGGGAGGCCGGGCACGAGGTGACGGTGGCGGTGGACCGTCGGCGCAAGGAGATGCCGGCGGAGGAGCCCGCGGTGCCTCGGCTGCGAGCGCTGGGCCTGCTGGATGACGAGGGGCTCGAGTTGTCGGTGAAGTCTCCGCCCTGGCGGGTGTGGAGTGATTTGCGCCGGCTGCGTGCGCGGCGAGTGGACGTGGTGCACTCGCACTTCAGCCATGACCACTTCCTGGCGAGGTGGGGACGGCCCCAGGGGGCGGTGTTGGTCCGTTCGCTTCATGCGCCGCGCTCCATCCGCTCCTCGTTGCCCGCGGCGGATGCGTACACGGTGCCGGCGAGTTCGCTCTTGCCTCGCTTGTTGGAGCGAGGAAGGACGGCTCGGGTGCTTCCCGCGTTGGTGGACCCGCACTTTCGCCCTGAGTCGGACCGCGAGGCGTCGAGGCGCGAGTTGGGACTGAAGGGCGCGCCCCTGGTGGGGATGGTCTCCACGTTCCAGCCGTCGCGACGGCACGCCGTGGGGGTGGAGGCCTTCGCGCTCTACCGCGAGCAGCGGCCGGATGCGCGGTTCGTCCTGGTGGGGGATGGCGCGTTGCTGGAGGCGACGCGGAGTCAGGTGGCGTCGCTGGGGCTGACGGATGCGGTGGTGTTCACGGGCTACCAGCAAGGAGAAGACTTCGCGCGGTGGTTGAGGGCCTTGGACGAGGTCTGGCTCCTGGGGCTCGGGAACGACTGGAGTGCGAGGGCGGCGGCTCAAGCCCGGGCGTGTGGTGTGCGAGTCGTGGCGGTGGAGGAGGGCGCGCTGCCTGAGCTGGCGGATGCACGTGTCGTCGAGCCGACGCCCGAGGCGGTGGTGGCCGCGTCACTGTCGGGGCAACGGGCCCCCGTGGCTCATCCGACGAATGCGAGCATCGCCGCCGATGTCCTTGCGTTGTATGCGCAGGTGGCGAGCACGCGCGCTCGGTGAGCCCGCGCTGACGTGTCGGGTCGTACGTGATGGCGCGGGCTGATAGCGTAGCGGGCGCATGCTGACCCTTGATGATGCCCGGCGACTCGTGTCGGGACACGCCTTGTGCGGAGCCTCCAGGTCTTGAGCGCTCAGGCTCCCGAGTCACCCACCGCCATCGAGCGGGTGTTCTATCCGCCGTCGCCCGAGCCCTGGGGACGGCGGGCCTTGCTGTCTCCCCTCACGGCGTTGTCATGGACCTATGCCGCGGCGGTGCGCCTGCGAGGCGCGCTCTATGACCTGGGCATGCTTCGCGCCGAGCGAGTGGAGGGCCTCCGCGTCATCTCCGTGGGCAACCTCAACGTGGGAGGAACGGGGAAGACGCCCGCGGTGCTTCACCTCGCGGAGTTGCTGGTGCGCGAGGGCCGCAAGGTGGGCATCCTCACGCGAGGTTATGGGCGTCGCTCACAAGAGCCCTGTACCTTCACGGGGGCGGAGTCATTGCCTCCGGTGGAGGACGCGGGGGACGAGCCGTTGCTGCTCGCGAGCCGCTGCCCGAGTGTGAGGATCTTCGTGAACGCGGACCGTGTCTCCAGCGCTTGGCGCGCGAGAGACGACTACGGCCTGGACACGGTGCTGCTCGACGACGGCTTCCAACACCGGCGGCTCGCCCGGGACGAGAACCTCGTCGTGGTGGACGAAGCCGTGGGACTCGGCAATGGCCACATGTTGCCAAGGGGGCCGCTGCGAGAGCCGGCTTCTTCTCTCCGGCGCGCCACGTTGCTCTGGGTCCGCACGTCGACGCCCCCATGTGCCACGGCGTCCCCCATTGTCTCGCGTGCAGGCGAGGCACCCCGAGCACCGTTCGACGCACGGGCCCTGGGGTTGCCTGCGGAGGGAGAAGGACTCCCCCGCGTCCGCGCACGCTATGGACCTTCGGCCTGGGTGGACCCTTCTGGAGGGCTCCATCCGACAGAGGCACTGAGTGGCCAGGGGGTGCTGGCGCTGGCGGGGCTCGGTCGGCCGGGGGGCTTCCTGAAGACCCTGAGGTCTCTCGGCGTGGAGGTCCTGGATGCGGCACTTTTTCCGGACCACCACCGCTTCACCGTGGACGAGCTTCGCGACGTGGAAGCTCGAGCCGCGAAGCTGGGAGCGGTGAAGGTCGTGACGACGGAGAAGGACGCGGTGCGTCTGCCCGTGGGGTTCTTGGCCTGGAAGGTGCGGCTGGGGGTGGACGTGCTGGAGGGCGAGTCCCATCTGCGTCGAGCGCTTGGCCTGTCGGGTGCGTCTGCCGACTTGTGAGACGAGGAGGGCTGTGGGACAAACCGCCGCCATGGCCGCAGTCTCGCCCGTTCGCTCGTCGCCTCCGCCCTCTCGCCTGCCGCACGCGTTCGCGCGCCGCAGGGTGTTGCTGGTGGGGGACCTGGTCGCAGACCATTACATCTACGGGCAGACGGACCGGGTGAGCCGCGAGGCCCCGGTGCTCATCGTCCGCTACGAGTCCGCCGAGGTGAAGCTGGGCGGCGGAGCGAACGTGGCGGCCAATGTCCGTGCGTTGACGGGGCAGGTGACGGCCGTCGGAATGCTGGGCGCGGATGAGATGGGTCGCGAGCTGCGTCGCCTGTTCTCCGAGTCAGGGGTGCGCCTGCACGCGGTGGGTGGACGCGGTCTGGCGACGGAGACGAAGACCCGCATCCTCGCGGGCGGCGTGAGCACGACGCGCCAGCAGATGCTGCGCCTGGACCGTGGCCAGCGCTCCTCGCTTCCTCCGAGCGTGCGCAAGGCCCTGGCGAAGCACGTGGCGGAGGCCGCGAAGGACGCGGACGCGGTGGTCGTTTCGGACTACGGCGCGGGAGTGCTGAGCGACGAGGTGCGCGCCGTGCTGCGGAAGCTGGCGGCGGATGGGTTGCCGGTGTGCGTGGACAGTCGCTATGCGCTGTCGTCGTTCTCGGGGCTGACGGTGTGCAAGCCCAACGAGCCGGAGCTGGAGGCGTTGGCGGGGCGTCCCGTGCGCTCGCAGGAGGACTTGCTGGCGGCGGGGCATGAGGCGGTGCGCAGGCTGGGGTGTCGTGCGCTGCTGGTGACTCGGGGGCGGCACGGCATGGCGCTCTTCGACGCTGACGGTGGGGTGGACCTCATCCCGGTACATGGCGCGAAGGCGGCGGTGGACGTGACGGGGGCGGGCGACACGGTGATTGCGACATTCTCGCTGGCACTGGCGGCCGGAGCCTCGTTCGGGGAAGCGGCGCGACTGGCGAACGTGGCCGGTTCCATGGTGGTGCAGAAGTCGGGCACCGCGACGGTGTCCCGGGACGAACTGCTGGCGGAGCTGCGGAGCACGCGATGAGCACCTTGGAGAAGATTCAGTCGCTCGAGCAGGTGGTGGAGGCGAGGGCGCGCTGGAAGGCCGAGGGCCGCACCGTGGCGCTCGCCAACGGCGTGTTCGACCTCTTGCATGTGGGCCACGTGCGCTATCTGGAAGGCGCCCGCGAGTTGGCGGATGTGCTGGTGGTGGCGGTGAACTCGGACGCCTCGACGCGGGCGTACAAGGGGCCTGGACGGCCACACATTCCCGAGGGCGAGCGTGCGGAGCTGGTCGCCGCGCTCGCCTGTACGGACCGCGTCATCGTCTTCGACGAGCCGAACGTGCGCGTCATCATCCGAGCGCTGAAGCCGGATGTGCATGTGAAGGGGACGGACTACACGCCGGACAGCATCCCCGAGGGCGACGAAGTGCGTGCCTATGGTGGGCGTACGGCGGTGTCGGGAGACCCGAAGGACCACAGCACCACGGAGCTGGCGCGCCGGCTCGGCCGTGAGAGCGCGAAGTAGGACATGCCCGCGCTGGATGAGGGGTTGATGGCGGTGCTGGGCTGTCCCCAGTGCAAGGGGCCTCTCACGGTGCTCTCGTACGAAGAGCAGGTGAAGGCCCGCTGTCCCCGGTGTCGGTGCGAGTGGCCCGTGGAAGAGGGAGTGCCCCACCTCCTCCAGGAGCGGATGTCTAGGTGGGACGCGCCTGACGAGTGAGCTGTGCCGCGAAGGCGCGGGCCTCTTCGGCCGCACGAGCCTCGAGCCCCTGGCCTCCCGAGCCATCGACGAGGCTGGTGAGGTCGACCATCCGGTGCGGGGCATACGCATGGCCCCACCGCTCCATGTCCATGCGGAGGAAGTACGCCAGCGTCGGAGCGCCCACGGACACCGAGAGGTGCATGGGCCCGGTGTTGTTGCAGACGGTGAGCCCGGCGGCGCGCATGAGCGCGGCGAGCTCATCCAGGTTCGTGGCGGGTGCGAGCCGCGAGCCGGGCGCGGCGGCCACCACGGCGCGGGCAAGCTCCTCTTCGCCAGGTCCCCACGTGACGATGGGAACGCGGCCGATTTCGAGGAGCGCGCGAGCCGCGGCGGCGAAGGCCTCGGGAGGAATGCGCCGAGGGCCCAGGCGGCCACCCGGGTTGATGACAGCGCGGGGCGTGGTGGCGTCCGTCTCCAGGAACGCACGGAACGGGGCGCTGATGGTGGGTTCGCGGAAGGAGAGTCCCCGCGACAGGGTGCCGCCCGTGACAGGGGTCAGCAGGTGGGTTCGCTGAAGCGCCTCGCTTCTGCTGTCGTCGCGGGCTGGGACGGACAGGGAGTGGAGGCGAGTCACGGGCCAGACGCTCGGCCCGATGACCACGGCGCGCGGGCCGGCGAGGCGTGCCACCAGGGCGCTCGTCACGGAAGGGGCTTCCCAGTTGGCGCAGTCGACCACCAGGTCATAGCCCGCGCGGCGCAGGGCTCGGATGCCCGGGGCCAGGGGGCCCATCCAGAGTCGCCGGCGGTCGAACGCGATGACCTGGTCCGCGTCGGGGTGCCCCGCCAGGACGCGGGCCACCTTGGCATGAACCAGCACGTGCACCTCGGGGGCCGGGTGCACATGGGCCTTGAGGGTGCGCATGAGGGGGGTGGTGAGGAGCGCCTCGCCCACGCGGTTGTCGGGCCGCACGAGCAGCACCTTCCGGGGGACGGGGAGGGAACTTCCGGGACGGAGCCGGCGGCCGGGGCGCCAGAACAACACGGACGCCACGAGCGCCAGCGCCAGCTTCGCCCACAACTCGAGCCGCTTGTGCCAGGCCATCGCGGCGCGGACCCTACACAGAACTGAAAGGCGTGCAAGCACGCTGCTTGACCTGCGGACGGAAAGCCCCTAGCAACCGCCCAATGCTGAAGAGCATGACCGGGTTTGGCGCGGGCCGTGCGCGCGTGGGGGACGAAGAAGTCTCCGTGGAGTTGCGCTCCCTCAATCACAAGTTCTGCGAGGTGAAGGCGAGGCTGCCTCGAGAGCTCACCTCGCTGGAGCCGAGCGTCACGAAGCAGGTGAAGGACCGGCTGGCACGTGGCTCGGTGGAGCTGCTGGTGAAGCGGCAGTCCTCCACGACGACGGGAACAGTGCCCACGGTGGACCTGAACCTGGCGCGCGAGTACCTGCGCACCTTCCGGGAGCTGGCCAAGGAGCTGGGTCTCCCGGCGGACGTGGCCTGGTCCCAGGTGGCCAACCAGCAGGGCGTCGTGCGCCTGGAGGAGAAGGGCGTGAATTTGGAGTCGGCGACGCCCGCGGTGACGGAGGCGCTGGAGCAGGCGCTCGGAGCCCTGGAGAAGATGAGGCTCGTCGAGGGCGAGGCGATCTACGTCGACCTGGATGCGCGACTGAAGTTGATTGAGGGCTGGAGCCGCGAAGTGGCCCACCTCGCTCCCCGCGCGGTGCACGACTACCAGCAGCGACTCACGGAGCGCGTGGCGGAACTCGCGCGGGGCGTCGCGGTGGACCCGCAGAGGTTGGCGCAGGAAGTGGCGCTCTTCGCCGAGCGCACGGACATCGCCGAGGAAGTCACGCGCCTGGCGAGTCACCTCGAGCAGTTCCGCGCCCTCATGGCGAGCACCGAGCCCGCTGGCCGTCGCATGGATTTTCTTGTGCAGGAGATGCACCGCGAGGTGAACACGACCGGTTCCAAGAGCCAGCACACGGAGATCTCCGCGCGCGTGGTCTCGATGAAGGCCGAGGTCGAGCGCATCCGCGAACAGGTGCAGAACGTCGAATGAGCGAACCCACCATCCTTCAGCCCGGTCTACTGCTCGTCCTCTCCGCGCCCTCTGGGGCCGGGAAGACCACCCTTGCCCATCGGCTCCTCAAGGAGACGCCGCAGGCGAACTTCTCCATCAGCGTCACGACGCGCCGCCCTCGAGGCAAGGAGCAGGAAGGGGTGGACTACCACTTCGTGGACGTGGCCACCTTCCAGGAGAAGATCGAACGGGGCGAGTTCGTGGAGTGGGCGGAGGTCCACAACCACTTCTACGGCAGCCCCCAGTCGACGGTGGATGTCGCGCGCGCCCGTCGGGGCGTGGCCATCTTCGACATCGACGTCCAGGGCGGGCAGGCCATCAAGCGCAAGCACCCCGACGCGGTCACCATCTTCGTGCTCCCGCCCTCCATGGATGAGCTGGAGCGCCGGCTGCGGGACAGGCAGACGGACTCCGATGAGACGATTCGCCGCCGGATGCTGGCGGCTCGCTCGGAGATGGAGCGGGGAATCGCCTCCTACGACTACATCGTCGTGAACGATGACTTCGAGCGCGCGTACAGCGAGCTGCGCGCGGTGGTGGTGGCCGAGGGGTGTCGTCGTGGCCGGGTGGACGTCTCGAGGTTGAAGCTGGGCGTAGGGAGCTGAGCGCAGGGGGCAGGGAAGGGTGCTGAAGTGACAATCAGCAAACTTCTTGCGCCGTCCCTTCGCTTGGTGGATAAGCCGCCCACCTCACGGCGAGGCGCGGGCGGCCAAAAGCCCTCCGCGACGAGCAGGCAGCCGTGGATTCCGTCAGCAACAGTCTCGAATCAGCGCGCATGGCGCTGGGGTTCTCTGAACCACGCAGAATAGGACCGTGGGTCCCTGAAGGATTCCCTGGATGGGGCCTTCGTGGGATTTCGAGTGTCCGGAGCGGCTCGTGACCACGAGTTGACATTCTCCGGAGCGCTCCATAGATGGTCAGCCAGCAGGAAGTGGTCCGGTGGGCGTCGCGGTGGTGGGGTTGGAGGTCGTCTCGTGCGAGACGGCACTGGAGCTGGGGCTGACGGTGGGGTGGGGCTCGGAAACGGTTTGACTCTGGATGCGGCGGTGGTAGAAGCCGCGCCCCTCATGACGAAGCCCGCGCACTGGCGCGAAGCACTTCGGCGTGTGGATTCAGAACGACATTGGAAATACGGCGGTCAGCGAAGCGAGTTGACAGAAGATGCGGCGGTGGTAGAAGCCGCGACCCCGACGAAGAAGCCCGGAAGCAGCAGGGCGGAGGCGGCGAGGGAGTCAACGAAGCAGCGGTTGACACGGGATGCGGCGGAGAGATAGAAGCCGCGCCCCTCGCGAAGAAAACAGCGGAAGCCACTGGGCGGCGCTGAAGACTTCGGAGGACGCCGAAAGGGACGCAAAGCGAAGTTGACAGCTGACGTGGACCTGAATAAAAGATGCGACCCGCCGGCAGGAAGCGGCGAGCAGCAGACGGAAACAAAGTAGCAAAAAGTCGCGGATGAAACAAGCGGCTCGGTCTTTGAAAACCAAATAGCAAGCCCAAGAAGAAGAGAAGGATTGCGGAAACCGCAGTCAATCTTTGAGAAGGCACCAGCAAGGGAGCGCTGAGAAGCGCATACCAGCAGTGCCTGCAGTG
>NZ_JABUMQ010000369.1:0-10186 GCF_013336645.1 Myxococcus sp. CA039A
CACGCGAACCGTCAGCGCCCCCAGCAACAGCCAGCTCCCCGCCCGCAGCGCCTGCGACAGGGCGAAAGAGACGGTCCGCTCCGTCACCGCGAACCGATAGGTCGAGGAGTCGAGGAAGCGCTGGACTCGATAGAAGCCGGCCACAGCCGCTTCGTAGAACTGTTCGTAGCGAATGAACGAGCGGTCCTCGGACAGACTGTCCAGTTTCCGGTTCAATCGCTCTCGCATCCGTCGGCCGAGCTGCACCTCGTACCGGCGGTACTCCCGATAATGGTCTATGCGGGGTTCCAACCGGGCCGCCAGGCTGTCGGAGAGCATGGTGGAGCGAATCATCCGCAAGGTGTTGAGGTTCATCGGGACCCTGTACTCCTGGGCCAGCTTGAAGAACCCTATCCAGAGGTTGGCGGAGGTGCGCTCCCACCAGCGCGAGGTGCGACTCTTGTTCGCATAGAGGTCCTGCCAGAAGATGCCCTCCAGCTTGCGGGAGAACTCCTCCACGTCCACCGCGGGCAGGGGTTCAAGCAGCGCGAGCACCGCGGACACCATCCGCCCCACGTCCTCGTTCGCCTGCGCGTCCGCGATTTCGCGCCACACCCGGCGCTCCCTCGCCGTGAAGGCACCGCAGGACCCAAAGTCGATGAGCACCAGCCGGCTGTCCGGTTGAACCATCACGTTCGCCGGGTGCAGGTCCGCGTGGAAGAAGAGCCCTTCCTGGGCGCAGAGGCGGGCAATCTTGAGCAGCCTGCGGGCCACCTTGCGGGGCACGATGCCCAGCGTGGCGAGCGACGACAGCCCCGGCTCATCCTTGCGCTCGGCCGCGGAGATGAGGTCCTTGAGCCAGATGCCGGAGACGAACTCGGTGACCAGCACCTCGTGGTTGGACAGCTCGCCATACACGCGCGGCGAGCGCACGAAGCGCTGGCCCAGCTTGTCCATCCGGTCCTGGAAGAGCTCCGTGTAGCGGGCCTCCCGGACGAAATCGAGCTCCTCGTAGAGCATGGTGCTCAGCTCGTGGAGCAACTGGCGCGAGTAGCCGGGAGGAACGAACCACAGCTCCGCGAGCCCGAGAATCCACCCCAGCGCGCGCATGTCCGCGGCGAAGAGCGAGCCGACCCCGGGCCGGCGGACCTTCACCGCCACCTCCTCCCCGCCATGCAACACCGCGCGGTAGACACAGGCGACGGAGCCGGAGCCCACGGGCGCCGCGCTCAACTCGGAGAACACCTCTGCTATCGGCCGCTGGAGGGACCGCTCGACGATTTCGCGTACCTGGGAGAAGGGAATGGGCGGCGCGGCGTCGAGCATCTTCTCCAGCTCCTGCGCCACCGGATACGGGAGCAGGTCCACGCGGATGGCCATCTGCTGGCCCAGCTTGATCCACGTCCCCCCCGCTCGCTCAATCAGGCGCCGCAGGTGCTGGCCTCGCGACTGGATGGAGTCTCGCCGCCGGAGCACGTCCGCGCCGATTCTCACCAGCAACCACAGGGCCCCGAAAATCCAGACGCCCAATTGGAGCAGTGTCTTGCCAATGCTGGCGCGGTACTGCTCCGCCTCGCGCTGGTGGGGCGTGGGCGGGGCCTCCCAGGACCGCGCCCGGAGCTGCTGCCCCAACGCCTTGGCCGCCTCGATTCTCGAGTCCTGCGCCTCGCGCTTGCGCCAGCGGTCGACCGCCGAGGACACCCGCTGCTCGCGCGCCACGGGGGTGCGCGCCGGTGAGGAGGGGGCCGCCTCCTTCACCGGCCGCGCCGGCTCCACCTTCTCTGGGACGGCGCGGAGCGAGCTCACTGGGCGGCGCCGCGCAGTTGATGGACGATGGTCTCCAGGCTCGCCGGGGAGTGGAAGGTCTCCGCGGTGAGGAGCGCGTCCGGGAAGGAAATCTCGAACGCTCCCTCGAGCGCGAGCATCAGATTGATGGCGTTCATCGAGTCCAGCCCCATCTCGTTGCAGGGGCGCGCCATCTCCACCGGCTCGTCGGGCGCCACGCGGGGAAGGAACTCGCGAAGCACCTCGATGAGCCTGGTCCTCACCTCGTCCGTATTCATCGTGTCTCCTCCGACGAAAGCGACCCTTGGATGGGCAAGCGCGTGTGGGGCTCGTGTCCCCAGCGCAGCCGGTGCACCGCGATGACCTCCCCGTCCCGGTGGGCCAGCTCCAACGGCGGCGGCCGGCTCAGGAACCCCGTGAGGCTCGCGGTCGCCCCATAGGCTCCAACGTTGGGGATGAACACCCTGTCTCCCACCCGGAGCGGCGGCAGCTTGAGATTGCGTGCGAAGCAATCCAGCGGCGTGCACAGCGGCCCCACCACGTTGACCTCCTCCAGCACTCCGGGCTCCACCTCCCCGCCCGCCCGCGCGACGCCGATGCCGACCAGCGGCACCCGCCCCAGACCCGACATGCCGCCCAGGTGGTGGATGCCACTGTCGAGGACGACGTACTGCTTACCCTTCGAGCGCTTCACGTCCATCACCGTCGACCAGAGCGTGCCCGAGGAGCCGCAGAGGCGACGCCCCGACTCGAACCACAGCGAAGCGGACGCGGTCCTCCGTCGCTCCGCGGCCAGTTGCGCGAGCGGCTCGCGCAGGGGCGCCAGTTCCGGTCCGACACCGGGCGTGGCGAAGGGCCAGGGGAATCCGCCTCCCAGGTCCATCACCTGGAAGGGGAGCTCGAACGCACTGGAGAGCGACTCCCCCACCTCCAGCGCCACCCGCAGCGCGGAGAGCAGCGCGGGAATATCCGCGAGCTGGGTGCCCTGGTAGATGTGCAACCCCATCAGCTCGACGGCACCGAGCGCGGCCACGCGTGCGCGGCCCTCGCGCCACTCCGCCTCGTCGAGACCGAACTGGCTGCTCACGCCACTCATCGCCAGCCGGGCCACGGGAGGCGCATCCGGGTTGACGCGCAGGAGGACTCGCGCCCGAAGCCGAGCGGCTCGCGCGGCCCGGTCGATGCGCTCCAGGTCCGTCCACGACTCGGCGGAGAAGCGCGTCACGCCAGCGCCGAGCGCCCCACGCACCTCGTCGGCGCTCTTGCCCGGGCCGGAGTAGAGCACCCGCTCCGGAGCGAAGCCCGCGGCCACCGCCACCGCCAGCTCTCCAGGCGACGACACCTCCGCATCGCAGCCGAGCCGGCAGAGCGCCTCCGCCATCGCCGGAAGCGGGTTGGCCTTGAGCGAGAACAACACCCGGCTGCCCTCTGGCAGGACGGACATGAGCTCGCGCGTGCGCCGCTCCACGTCCCCCAGGTCGTAGACGTAGAGGGGCGAGCCGTACATCTCCAACCATGCCGCGGCCCGAGCCGCCAGGTGCGGACTCATCGGCGCGCTCATGGCTGTCCTCCCGCCGTCAGCAGACTCGCGAGGGCCGCCCGGTCCAGCTTGCCGTTGGCCGTCCTCGGCAGCTCTGGCACCCAGTGCACCTGGTCCGGAACCTTGTAGGGCTCCAGGCGACTGGCGAGCGCATCGAGCAGCCCGGCCTCGCGCGGCGGCGGCGCGCCTGGGAGGGAGGTGACGAAGAGGTGCAACCGGTCGACCTGCGCCTCTTGCACCACGCCCGCCTCCGCGAC
Organism: Myxococcus sp. CA039A; assembly: GCF_013336645.1. Lineage (NCBI taxonomy): Bacteria > Pseudomonadati > Myxococcota > Myxococcia > Myxococcales > Myxococcaceae > Myxococcus > Myxococcus sp. CA039A. The sequence goes on from NZ_JABUMQ010000369.1 coordinate 3,562, forward strand.
ACCGGGCAGCCCGCAGGCCACCTCTTCGATTTCGAGCGGGTGCATCCGGAAGCCCCGGCGCTTGAGGAGGAAGTCCCGGCGCCCGACGAACTGGAGGAAGCCCTCCGCGTCCATCCGGAACAGGTCACCGGAGAACAGCACGCGGCCCAGCCCGCGCGGGTGCACGCGATAGCGCAGCGCGGTCTCCTCCGGCGCCCGCCAGTACCCGAGCGCGACGTGGCGCCCCTGGATGACCAGCTCCCCCACTTCGCCTGGCGGAAGCACATGGCCCTGCTCGTCCAGAATCATCGCCTCCGTGCCGGGCAGCGCGCGCCCCACCGAGCCCGGGTGTGCCTCCAACTCCTCGGGCAGGAGGATGGAGACGCGCTTGCACTCGGTCAGTCCATACATGGGGAACACCGAGACTCCCGGCAGTTGACGCCGGAGATGCTCCACGTGGCTGGCCGGCAGATGCGCGCCCGTGTTGGTGAGCGCCCTCAAGCGCAGCGCGCCCGCCCCACTCCGGCCGAGCAGCTTGAGCAACGCGGCGAACAACGTGGGCACGCCGGGAAGCACGGTGACCCGCTGTCGCTCCAGCGTGGTGACCAGCGCCGGCCCGGCCAGCTCCGCGCTCCCGACGAACACGCCCGCCCCCACCTGCGCGGCGAGGAACACCTGATACAGGCCGTAGTCGAACGAGAGCGGCAGGAAGACGCCCACCACGTCCTCGGCGCGGTACTGGAGCCGCTCCTGGATGGCGGCCACCACGAAGAGGATGTTGTCGTGGCTGAGCGTCACGCCGCGCGGCGCTCCCGTGGAGCCGGACGTGTAGATGAGACAGACCGGATCCACGTCCACACCCGAGAAGGGCGGACACTCCGCGGGCTCGCTGTCCAGGATGCGCGACAGCCGCATTCCCGAGGCCGGCTCCGCGCCCTCCCCCACCCAGACGATGGGCACGTCGGCGAAGGCAGGCGCGAGGTGCGCGGTGGACTCGTCCAGGAAGGCCACGGTGGGCGTCACCTGCTCCAGAATCCTCCGCAGGCCCGGCTCGCGAATCGCGCCATGCAGCACCGCGAAGATGCCGCCCAGCCGCGCCGTCGCGAACGCGGCCAGGGCCGCCTCCGCGCGGTTGCGGGTGAGGATGACGGCCCTGTCTCCCCGCCGGAAACCCTGGCGTGAAAGCCAGCCCCCCAGACGCCGGGTGGCCGTGGCGAGCTGGGCATAGGTGAGCGAGGACCGGTCGTCAGACAAGAACAGACGGTCTCCATGATGGCGCTCGGCTTCTTCCAGCAAACCGCAGAGGTGATGGGGCGACATGCGTGTCTCTCCCAGACAGGTCAGGACAGCCGGTCGTCGGTGAAGATTTCCTTCTTCACCATGAACCTCGTTGTCTTCGAGAGGATGCGCTCGTTGAAGGCCACGCGCTCGGGATGGGCCAGCAGCTCGTTGCGAAGCTTCAGCGGCTCGGGCAACCCCACGTCCTTGTAGATGTCCGGGTTGTAGAGCTTCTGCATCGACGTGAGCATGAAGCGCTTGAGCGCGCGCTCCACGTCCCGCAGTCGCTCTACGCCGTGCTTCGCCCGCAGCCCCTGGTGGAGCCGCTCGATGTTCAACCGCCCGTAGCTGATGTGGCGTGTCTCATCCGAGTGGTGCAGCCGGTTGATTTCACGCACGAAGGGCGGCAGACGCATGTCCTTCGCCATGTGGCTGTTGTAGCCGTCGACAATCTCCTCGAACACCAGCACCGTGGCGAAGGCCAGGAACTCCTTGATGTCCGTCTCGGGGAAGGTGTCGTAACGGATGCGGCGGTCCTTGTATATCTTTCCGCCGTACGTCAGGCAGAACCGCGAGAAGTACCACATGTGCTCATTCTCCTCGAGCACCAGGTGGTGGAGGTATTCGGAGGACACCTCGTAGCCGGGGGTGTGGATGCGACTGATCATCTCCGTGAGCAGCTCGCGGATGCCCGTCACGTTCAGGCTGAAGAAGTTGATGCACTCCCACTTGCTGAGCCGCAGGAGCTGCTCCTGCGTCAGCTTCTGGGCCCAGGGCGTGCCATGGACGGAGAGCAGCTCCGGGCTCATCCAGGGCTGGTCCTCGGGGAGGGACTTCTCCCAGACGAGCTCCCGAAAGGGATTGGAGGTGTCCGCGTTGGAGAGGTGAATCAGCCGCTCCAGGGTGCGCGCGAAACCATCCCCGGAAGGCTCCACGGGAAGCGCCCCGGAGGGCGCGTGCTGGGCGAAGTCCTCAATCATGGTGGCCATCCCTTCGTCATAGAAATGGGAGAAGTGGTCCGCGGTCGGCTGGAGCACTGTCTTCGCGCCGACGAGCCGGGAGGCCAGGAGCGCCACCTGGTCCGGGTGCGAGATGGCATCCGCTCCACCTCCGAAGACGAGCACGGGCTGCTTCACGGAGGACGTCCAGGCGTCCTCCCGCTCGCGGAAGAGCGCGCAGACCATGTTCGCGTATCGGAAGAGACTGGACGGCGTGCGGAACGGCACGCTGGTCATGTAGAGCAGGTGGGGGTCCGTGGAGGTGAGGACGCTGGCCACCACCTTCCGGTCCTCGCTGTTCGACGCCTCGGCTCCGGGGCTGCCTCCGAAAATCAGCTTGCAGTAGCGCTCCGCCACCCGGGGGTTGGCGGCAATCTGGGGGAAGAGCTGGCGGAGGTTCTTCTCGAAGGACGTCATCGGGTGGTCCGCGGTCGCCGCCAGCGACACCGTCCCGTTGAGCAGCACGCCGCTCGCGAACCGCTCGGGGTGTTCGGCCAGCGCGCGCAGCGCCACCTGCGCGCCACTGCTCCAGCCCACCACCGTCTCCACCCGGGAGATTCCCAGCCGGTCGAGCACGGCGATCAGGTCCGCCACATGGACGCTGGAGTCACACTGAGAGGGATTGAAGTCCGGCGTCGGCGTGGGCAGCCAGCGGGTGTTCCACGTCACCACCCGCCAGTTCTGGGCCAGCCGCTGCGCGAGCGGAGCCAGGAACTCCTCGGGCATCGCGTAGGCGTTGCAGAGGACCAGCACCGGGCGCGCGGGGTCCCCCCGGGTGAAGGCACACACCTCCGCCCCATCCGGGGCGCGAACCTGCACGGGGGTGAACACCAGCCCTTCGCGCTCGCGCGCCAGCTCCGCGAGATAGCTCGAAAGGTAGACATCCAGGTCCGCGAGGGAGAGCGGCGGGTGCGGAGGGAGCGCGCGGGCGAACCGCTTCGGGTTCAGGCCGTAGCTTGCGTAGAAGGCGCCGCGCAAATCGAACAGCTGTTCAATCGGGGACGCTTCCGTCTCACGGTGCGTGGTGAAGCTGAGGATGGGCAGCCGGAGCGCATGGGACATCCGGTCCACCATCCCCGTGGCCGGAAGCTCCACGGGCCCCACCAGGTGATGCACCGGCCCGCCCTCGAACCGGGTGGCGCTCAGCCGGAGCATGTCCAGCACCACGTGGTCCACGGGCACCATGTTGACGCCCGCGCCCTCGTGACCCAGCAGCCGCAGCGGGTCCGTGACTTGCGCCAGCTCCCGGCGCAGCCGGTACAGCTCCCGCACGAAGCCATAGATTCCGAACCGCGTCCCCCCGCTGCGTCGGCTCGCGCTGGGGCCGATGATGACCGAGGGACGGACGATGCTGTAGGCGCGACCGGCCTCCTCACAGGCACGAGAGACCTCGCGCTCCGCCTGCGCCTTGCTCTCCTCGTAGTAGTTGTTGAAGTCCGCGGCACCGCCCGTGGGTTCCGGATGCAGCGCTTCGGGAATCACTCCGCGCCGGGTGCCCGCCGTGTAGGCGGTGGAGACATAGACAAACCTCTCGGCCCCTACCTTCCGCGCGACCTCCAGGATGTTTCTCGTCCCGATGCAATTGTGTGCATGGATTTTGTCCCGGTGGCGATTCTCATACGCGAGGCTGGCCGCGGAATGCCACACCTCCTCCAGCCGCGCCTCTTCCAGTCGCCCCAGGTCCTCGGGTGAGAGGCCACAGAGCGGGAGGGTGATGTCGCCGACGAGGCAGACGACATTCTTTTCGACGGCCTCCAATGGAACGGGGACGTCATACGAGGCCGCGGCCTCCGCGAGAGATTCCAGGAGTCTCTCGCGCGCATGCTCCGGCGACGTGCCACGAACCAGGACGAAGAGCCGTCCCCCTGCCCTCAGTCGCCAGAGGAGGAAGTGGCTTCCCAGGAACCCCGTGCCCCCGGTGAGGAGAAGCCGGGTGGGACGAAGCTCTCGTCCGTCATACTCCAGGGGATTCGCATATGTCGCACCCATGGGCCGCTCCGCTGGGTAGGGCTGCAAATGCAGCCAACCTTATGCGGGGCATATCGCGGGCTGTCAACACGATTACGATGTGTCTCGTATGACATTGATTGCATCGCAAGGCGATTGAACCATACGATTCTCGACAGAGTCCCGGGAGGGGACGACGCCCCCGGGACCCACGCCTCATGTATGCGTTACCAGACGTTCACAGGCAAGGTGCGGTGCGGCAGAACGCCGTTGCCCAGCTGGCCATGGAGGTTGAGGCCCCAGCCCCACAGCGTCCGGTCATCGCGAATGGCCAGCGAGTGCTGGTCGCCCGCCATGACAGACAGCACGCCCGTGAGGCCCGGCACGACCACCGGCAGGTTCCGCGCGGCATTGCTCCCATCGCCGAGCTGCCCCGCGCTGTTGGCGCCCCACGAGCGCACCGTGCCATCCGCCATCAAAGCCAGTACATGTTGGGCTCCCGCCGTCACGGAGGCGACTCGGGTCAACCCGAGCACCTGCGTGGGCACCAGGCGGTTGAGATTGCCGCCATCCCCCAACTGCCCCGCGCTGTTCTGCCCCCACGTCCACACCGTCCCGTCTGACTTCAACGCCACGGAGAAGGAATCCCCGGTGTCGATGGCGAGCACATTCGACAGGCCACCCACAGGCACGGGAGCTTGACGGCTCGTGAGGGTCCCGTCTCCGAGCTGCCCCTGGGTGTTGAAGCCCCAGCTCCAGACGGTTCCGTCTGCCTTGAGCGCGAGGGCGTGATTGCGCCGGGCGGAGATGGCCACGACGCCGGAGAGGTTGGCCACCATCACTGGTGAGTACCGCGTGTTCGTGGCAGTGCCGTCACCGAGCTGGCCCTGCCAGTTCTCGCCCCAGGCCCAGACGGTGCCGTCCGCCCGAAGCGCGAACGAGTGCCAATCACCGGCGGCGACGGCCACCGCGTTGGTCAGCGTCGGCACCCATGCGGGCGACAGGAACACCGGCGCGCTGTTCTGCCCCTGCCCCAGTTGTCCCGACGTGTTGTAGCCCCAGGCCCAGACGATGCCGCCCGCGCGGAGCGCCAATGCATGATTGGGACCGGCATCCAGGCTCAGCACATTCGAAAGGCCGCTGGCGGAGACGGGGGTTCGCCGCACCACCGTGCTGCCATCCCCCAGCACACCGTTCGACGAATTGGTCCCCCAGCTCCACACCGTGCCGTCTCCCCGTACCGCCAGCGAGTAGGACAAGCTCGCGCTGGTGGCTCGCGCCCCGGAGAACAAGGTCTTCGTCGGCGCCAGCGACATGGCGGAGACGCCGTCACCCACCTGCCCCGAGGTGCCCGAGCCCCAGGCCCACAAGGTGTTGTCGTCCCGGGCCGCGAGGAGGTGAGCATCCCCCGCGGCGAGCGACATCACATTCACCAGACCCACGACACGTCCCGCCGCCAGGCGTTGGTTCGTGGTGCCATCCCCCAACTGCCCCGAAGAATTGAAACCCCAGGTCCACACGGTGCCATCCGACTTCAGCGCCGCGGAATAGGAGCTTCCCGCGCGGATGGCGGAGACATCCGTGAGGCCGAGGACCCGCGTGGCCACCAGTCGCTGCGTGGTGGAGCCGTCTCCGAGCTGCCCCGTGTAGTTGTAGCCCCATGCCCAGACGGTGCCATCCATTCGCAAGGCCATGGAGTGGAGGTACTTCGAGGAGAGGGACACCACGCCCGTCAAGCCCGGTACGGCCACGGGAAGAAGCCGCTGGGTCGTCGTGCCATCCCCCAACTGTCCAAACCCGTTGCTACCCCATGCCCACACCGTTCCGTCCCGCTTCAGCGCCAGGGAGTGGGAGTTGCCGCCCACCACCTCCACCATGGCGGTGAGTCCGGGGACCTGGGCGGGCACTCCACGAGAAGTGGTGCCGCCGTCTCCCAACTGCCCTGATTGATTGGAGCCCCAGGACCACACCGTCCCATCCGCTTTCACGACGAGCGCATGGTTGTCGCCCGCCGAGACGCTCACGACATCGTTCAACCCCGCGACCTGCTCGGGGACACTTCGCGCGGTGGTCGTCCCATTCCCAAGCTGACCGCTGGCGTTTTCGCCCCACGTCCAGACGGTGCCATCGGTCTTCAAGGCCAGGGAGAAACCGCGCCCCGCCGCGAGCGCCAGGACGTCCACGCCAAGTCCCACCACCTGCACCGGAGCGGCCCGATGCGTCGTCGAACCGTCACCCAGTTGTCCGAAGTTGTTGGAGCCCCAGGCCCACACCGAGCCGTCTGGCTTCATCGCCAACGAGTGATTCGTTCCAGCCGCGGTCTCCACGCGCACGGACATGGCGGCCGCTCGCGTGGGCTCCGTCCTGAGCAGCCGGGTGCCATCCCCCACCTGCCCGTCCGCGTTGTTCCCCCAGGACCAGAC